>NZ_JBIVYG010000007.1:0-273275 GCF_044769685.1 Agrobacterium sp. NPDC090283
AGATTTGAATGGCGATCGATCATAATAACAATATCATGATATTGTTATTATGATCGATCGCCATTCAAATCTGAAATCAACTCCAATCAAATTCATCCCAGTCGTATAGTTTCCACGCATAGCTATCCTCCAGTCAAAACAGCAAATTCAACATAAAATTCATATATTTACGCGCAATCGTCCCGCAATCCGCAAATTGCAGGCCGTAAAAGTCGATTACCAACGGATTCTCATCCGCCTTCAGTTGTGCATATATAATTCATTGTCGCGCATATTTTATATGTTTATGCGTGGGTTATTATATAAATATATTTTTACGGAAGTCGCTCAGGCCGCGTGTAAACCGCCCTCTTCATATCTGCCGACGAATCAATGCTCTCCTTTTGGTTGTGTAAATATTGCTTCTTAAGCTGCCGATTTTGAAGCTTTGTCCTGGCATAAAGTGATCGTGCCAGCTTTCTCCTCATCAGGGCAGTATCCGCCCGAACGGCAAGGACATACTTCTCGTAGAGACCCATCAAACACACCTTTCCTATCACGCGACGCGTTTTGCGACCGTGTTATGAGCTTCATCTCTGTTTTCCATCAGCCTTCCAGCTCGATGGGCATTTCAACGGGGCACTGAAAATTGCCGCCTATGGGAATGAATGACACTTATCAGTGCCCCGCTTCAGCAGTTTATACCTGCCGGAGTCTGTCCGTTGCTGCGAGCCTCCGAATATGAGAGTGACGTCTTCCCTCACAATCAACGCCGGTTCCGTGATTAACCGAATATATTACGGTTCATCACGGAACAGCTGCAATATAAGACACGCGGGAAGGGTGAGGATGAACGGGAACAGGATTTTAAAGTTGCCACGCCAACAGAATTGAAATCATTTAATAAAAAAATGTCTGTTTAAAAATGCGATCAATTTCTCTCAACTAGGAAATAGCGTGGGGCGTTCTCCAATTTTTTTAAATAGACCAACCACATATTTTGGTATTTTATCATTCTTATACTTAAGAATCCAAGGATTGGGATGCGCCAGAGGAAAGCAACGGCAGCAATATTTTCGAGCACTGGGATTTCAAAGCACTTAAAAACGAGCGCGGCCTGACGAAAAATTCGACAGTGACGATCTTCATGGCGACTTCACCTGCAATAATAACGAACACCGTGAATAGAGAAATTTACATAGTTTTATGTAAAAAAATTATTTAACTGAGTTTTTTCAAAGTAGGAAAATACTATGTCGAATATAAATGAGAGTTTTTTCTTTAACCAAGTACGATTAAATCTTTTTGACGGGACGCTACGTGCCGGTCAAGTGGTTGGTCTTAAAGCCATAATCAATCTGTGGACCCAAAGTTTCGCCAATAATGATGATCGATGGTTAGCCTATGCGCTCGCGACCGCTCACCATGAAACAGACCGAAAAATCGCACCGATCCATGAATATGGCGGCGATAAATATTTCCATGACCGCTATGATCCAAAAGGAAGCAGACCACACGTTGCCAGACAACTCGGGAACGATCAGGAGGGCGACGGCGTCCTTTTCCATGGACGGGGCTTTGTTCAACTAACCGGTCGTAGAAACTATTCTGATTGGGCTAAACGGCTGAATTTGCCGCTCCTTACTCAACCAGATCTTGTTCTCCAGCCAGCGACCGCCGCTCATATATTGCTGGAAGGCATGCGGCTGGGGACATTCACCAAGTATAAATTGGCCGATTTTTTCAGTGGTGCAAAGGCTGACTGGAAAGGCGCGCGCAAAATCATCAACGGCACCGACAAAGCTGACCTTATCGCCAGCTACGGACTCAAATACTACGCGGCCATCAGCTATACGACGTGAGGAAAACCGATGTTGGACAGAGTAACAACCGTGCTCGCCGTCGCGGGCACCCTAGTGGCCACAGGTCAGGCCGCATCGACCTGGATCAATGGCATATATAGCGAACGTGCGGCCATAGTCAGATCAGCACAAGATTTGAAAATGGAGGAAATCAAGGCTAAGCAACAGTTGGAGCTTGAAAATCTAAAAGGCCGACAAGAGCTTGCCATCGAAAAAGTCAAGAATGCCAGTGAACTCGCTAAGTCCTACCTCGATGCTCTTTTTGGGCAAGACCGACAGTCTGGCGATCGAACGATACTGCTGGATGCACTTCGCCAGATCGAAGGTCATCCACTCAAAGAGTGGGCCGAAGACCGGTATACACGTGAAATAAACCAACAGAAGGAATTGCAACGCCTCGCCGAATCAAAAGCTGAGGCTTCCCAAGAGTTAGGGGAACATGAAAAAGAGCGGCGTGAACTTGAAGTTGACGTACAGCAGATCCGCATCAAGATCGAAGCGGAAGGGGGCGCGCCAGAAAAAGAGAAACTAAGGTCGGATTTAACCAGAACCCTCGTCAGGCTCGGCACCGTGAAAGGCTTGCTGAAACTATCCCAGATACAAGTCACGGCCATACAGAACCTATCAAGCGAGAAGCCGCTGTTGCAGACGCTCTCTATAGCTGAGACCAGCGCCCAGGTCGCAACGATCGCGGCGATCGCGGATGCCGTGACACCCGACCTTCTCAAAAAAGTGTTTAGAGCAGGCAGATATGTCGAGACGGACTATCGGTATTTCCAGAACGCCATAAAAGAGTTTGCGATATCCGATCCGAGAATGCTCGCTGTTATCCTGGCAACGCTAGCTATCGAGGCCCCGACATTTAACGCCGATTATACCGAAGCGGAAGCCTACGCTAAAAACTCATATGAGGGCCGAAAGGATCTCGGAAATGTCACACTTGGCGATGGCGTAAAATTTCGTGGTCGTGGATATATTGGTCTTACCGGACGAGAGAACTACGAAGCAATGAGTAGACGCCTCGGACTTGGAACTTTGTTGCTCGACAGCCCTGAAGAAGCGACGAAGCCTGAAATCGCCGCCCGCATCGCTGTTGCGTTCTTCGTAGACAGACGCCTAAGAATCGAACGCAATCTCAACGAAGGCGATTTGGCAGGCATTCGGCGTACAATTGTCGGCGGGAACGTAAAAGTAAATGAATTTAAGCAAAAATACGAAATTGTTCTTGCTGCGCTGCTGCCAAGTGCCAGTGAACCGGAAAAGGAGTGATCACTGCGGAGAAAATGCAACCGACAGGCGACGACAAGCGTGGTGCGGCCTTCCATCAGGCGCACCATGCTTCAACATGGCCTAAGCCGCCAGACGAGCGCTAAAACCCGGCCTCCTTCTGGTGGCATATAGCAAGTATCGCCAAAGTATCATCGCCAACACGATAGCGAACGACATATCCGCTATCTCCAAAATCAATAAGCCATTTCCGGAATTCGTCCGGCAGGTCTTCGACAAAACGCGCCATGAGAGGATGGATACCGAGGGCTTGCACGGTAAGCCCACGGTGACAGCCGCCTTGTGAGCGAGCCTGAACATCGGATGTCCTAGTGTGCTCTTGAAGCGTGTCGATGGTCCAGCCTGAGGGGTTCACCCCAATCTGGCGTTGTCCTATAGTCAGGGGTCAAAAAGCCGCCAGCGGCGAGACTTGCGCCAATCAAAAGTTGCATAAAAGATTGACTCTTTGAGTTGCTTGGGCGAGCTTCGCCAAAGAAAATGACGGGGAACATAACAAATCATCATGTCGCCAGATCGATTCAATGAATGCCTGCGGGTGATCCGCTGGACGCCAATCAATATCGCCTCTGCCCTGCAATGCGAACTCTCATGGATCGAGGCGCTGGAAGCCGGCAATGAAGCCGTTCCTGAGGGGCTGGCCATATGGCTGGAAACGCTGGCGCAGGCCCATGAGGCCCTGCCGCCGCCAGCGACCTACAGGGGAAAAAGGTCGTCGTTCTGACGCGGACAACAGCTGAAAACCTTCACCAACAATCGGATCATACCTATGAAATCTCTTATCGCGGCCCTTGGCCTCATCGCCTTCTCAAGCCCTGCCTTCGCAGCGTCCTGCGAGAAGAACTTCACCGTTTCGGGTGTGCCGATGGTGACTGCAGTCTCTTACAAATCATGGCAGGAACTGCCGAAAGCCAAGGCGCCGGCAGTGCTTCAAAAGCTTGCCAAGGCCGTCGCGGCAGAAGGTTTCTCCGGTATCCAGATCAACAAGGCACTCTCTTCGATCGATGCCCATCAGGAAACCAGCGGCAGCGGCAGAATTCAGACGTTGCGGGTGGTGGCACGGCAGAAAGGCAATGCTGTGCGGATCGATGCTGTTTTCAATATTCAGGCAGGACAGATCGCCGACAAGAACGTCATTCGCGAGGGCATCTGCAATATCATAAAGGGCGTGTGAGGCGCTGCGTGGCCGCATCTGAGGCGAGTGCATGATGCCTTTTATGCACCGAGACAGGCCTTTGCGATGAGCAAAGGCACCTGCTGACCCTTCTTGCAAAGCGAATGCGACAGCGCTAGAACAGCCATGTCGGAAAAGGCAGACTTGGTTTGGTAAGCCCAAGTCCTTCTGGTAACGGAAGCTCTGGTCTTTGGCCTCTGGTCGGAGATCCCCACGACGAACGAAGGATTGCAATGTGCATCCATCTGTTCGTCCGTGTGGGTCTCAGCCTTGAGAAACGCTCTGGTCGAACATCGACTTGAAGGAGCCCGACCGTGCATACACCCCCTCTTTATCTTCATGACGTGCTGATTGCCGGCGCTGGGCCGGTTGGCCTGTTTCTCGCCTGCGAGTTAAGGTTGGCTGGTTGCTCCGTGCTGGTGCTTGAGGCGGCGCCGGAACCGGATTCACCGCTGAAGCGACCTCCCTTTGGGCTGCGTGGACTGACCGTGCCGACGATCGAGAGCCTTGATCGGCGCGGTCTGCTTGAGGCGATCAAGGAGCGGGCGGCCGGCCGCGAGACGCCCGGGACGGCGCATTGGATGAAGGAGCAGCGCCGGCCGGCCGGGCATTTCGCGGGTATCCAGTTTTTTCACGACCAGATCGACACAGGGCGCTGGCCTTATCACCTTGCCGGTTCGGCGAGCAACCTTGCCACCGATATGGCTAGTATCGAAGCCGTTCTGGCGGCGCGGGCCGTAACCCTGGGCGTGGAAATACGGCGCGGTTTTGCCGTGGAGGGTTTTGCGCAATCCGGTGAGGACGTCGCCGTTCAGGCGGGCGGTGCAGCGTTTCGTGGGCGCTGGCTGGTGGGGGCGGATGGCGCGCGCAGCGTGGTGCGCAAGGCGGCGGGGATTGGCTTTGCCGGCACCGAGCCGGAATTTACCGGCTATTCCGTTCAGGTGGAGCTGGCCGGTGCCGAGGTGCTGACGCCCGGCCGCCACTATACCGCCGGGGGCATGTACATGTTCTCCCCGCCCGGAACGATCGGCATGGCTGATTTCGATGGCGGAGCTTTTCACCGGAGCGCGCCGGTCACGCGTGAGCATGTTGAAGCGGTGCTGCGCAGGGTTTCAGGCACGGACGTTTCGGTGACGCGGCTTGAGCTTGCCACGACCTGGACCGACCGCGCCTTTATGGCGGAAGAGTATCGTCGCGGGCGCGTGCTGCTGGCCGGGGATGCGGCCCATATTCATTCGCCGCTGGGTGGACAGGGGCTCAATCTCGGGCTTGGCGACGCCATGAACCTTGGCTGGAAGCTTGCTTCCGTCATTCGTGGTGCTGCGCCGGAGGGTCTGCTCGACAGCTATGGGCGCGAGCGGCAGCCCATCGCCGCGCAGGTTCTCGACTGGTCTCGCGCGCAGGTGGCGCTGATGCGGCCAAGCCGCAGCGCGCGGGCGCTGGAAAGCATCATTCGCGATCTTGTCGCCACGCGCGATGGGGCGACCTATTTTGCCGAGCGTGTCTGGGGTGTCGGTCTCCATTATGATCTTGGGGGGCGTCACGCGCTTGTCGGGCGCAGTGCGCCGGATTTTGCGCTTCTGGACGGGACGCGGCTGAACGAGTATTTGCGCGGTGGCCGGGCGGTGTTGCTGGATTTCGAGGCGAGGCCGACGCTTGGCCAATGCGCGGGAGGTTGGAAGGACAGGCTTGTCTATCTTGCCGTCGATGCGAAGGAGCGGCTGGGGTTGAGCGCGATTCTCGTGCGGCCCGATGGGATCGTGGCATGGGTGGCTGAAGGCGGCTTTGATAAGGCTGATTTTATCGGCGCTGTTTCGTGTTGGCTTGGAGCTCCATGATCGTTTGCTCAAACCCGGCGTTTGGAGCACCCTCCGCGACGTGCCGCCGGCAATTCAGCACGATACCGTTTTCTTTTGAAGAGAGGTCGAGTTGGAAGGACGCATAAGGGCGCGAGCCGTCATTCCAGCGCTCCATCCTTCGATATCGAAAAGATCGTGATTGCGTCATCCTGGCAATGCGCGTCTCGATGAGATTTGGACTCGGACCCATCAGGCAGAAATCGCTGACAAAACAACGGGGGCCGCTGCCGGCGGCAGCCAGCCTATGGCGGGGAAATGTCTGACAGGCACCATGAATGAAACGATCCGCCTCACTCTTGACATCCTCTCGCAAACCTTGTTTATACGTATAAGCAGCTAATACGAATTAGCAAATGCCGGGAGATGAGGTTTCGATGGTTAGGCGCTTGACGCAACGGGACATTGCGATCTTTGCGGGGGTCAGCCAGGCGACGGTTTCGCTCGTGCTCAACGAGGCGAAATCCGCTGAAGGCCGTATTCCGCCGGAAACGCGCGAGCGTGTGCTGAAGGCCATTCGGGATACCGGTTATGTGGCGGATCCCGTCGCACGCAGCATGGTCAAGGGCGCCAACCGCATTCTGGGTGTTTTCACCTATCAGCCGGCTTTTCCGATCGCGCAGGCCGATTTCTACACGCCTTTTTTGATGGGGATCGAGGAGGAAGCGGAGAGGCTTGGCTACGACCTTCTGCTGATGACGGCGGCGGCGCGCGACGACAATGGCCGCAAGCGTATCTTCGGGGAAACGGGGCGGCTTCGACTTGCTGACGGATGCCTGATTCTGGGCAGCCAGTTCGATCGCGATGAGCTGGCCCAACTGGTGGCCGGTGACTATCCCTATGTCGCGGTCGGCCGCCGTGACGATGCCGGCGGGCCGGTGCGTTATGTTGGCGCGGATTACGTCACCGCCACGCATGCTCTTGTCCGGGAGGCCCTTGTCGCCGGCCATCGGCGCTTCGCGTTTATCGGCGCGACGGGTCCGGCTGAATCCATCAGCGACCGCTGGCTGGGTTTTCTGGCCGCGATCAAGGACACGGCGGAGCTGGTCTATTCCCACGAAAGTGAAAATGGCGATCCGGCCGAGCAGCTGGCCGCCGTTCGCGCCAGCGGAGCGAGTGTCGTTTTTTTTGCCGAAGTGGCCGAAGCGGTGGTCTTCGACAATCATGCCCGGGCCCAGGGGGTGAGCGTCCCCGCCGATCTTTCCATCGTGGTGCTGGGCAGCGGCACACGAACCCATACGCTCCGGTCGCAACGCGTCTTCACCTCCTATGCCATCCCCCGCGAAGAGATGGGCAGGCAGGCGACTTCCATGCTGGTCGAGACCCTCACCAGCCCTCCCGGCCCCGTAAAACAGATATTGCTGGGCTGCGACATCGTGGCGGGCGAAACGCTTGCTTCCCCAACTCAAGGCCCAACTCAAGGAAAGAGAACCTGACGTGAGAGAGTACAATGCAGATATTCTTGTGGTTGGCGGCGGACTTGGCGGCGTGGCGGCGGCGCTTGGGGCCCTGCGCAACGGCCGCAGCGTTATCCTGACCGAAGCATTCGAATGGATCGGCGGCCAGCTGACCAGCCAGGCGGTGCCGCCCGACGAGCACAGCTGGGTGGAACAGTTCGGGATCACCGCCAGCTATCGCGCCCTGCGCTCAGGCGTGCGGCAATATTACCGCGACCACTATCCGCTGACGGACGCGGCCCGGGCCGATCTGACGCTCAACCCCGGTGACGGCAATGTCTCTCGCCTGTGCCACGAACCACGCGTTTCGCTGGCGGTGATGGAAGCAATGCTTGCGCCTTACGCGGCGGGCGGCAAGCTCACCATCCTCAAGCCCTATGAGCCGATCGCGGCCGATGTCGACGGCGATAGCGTGCGGGCCGTAACGTTGCGCCATTGCAATACGGGCGATCTCATCTCCTGCTCGGCCCGCTATATCATCGACGCCACCGAACTGGGCGATCTGCTGCCGCTGACCGCAACCGAATACGTCACGGGTTTCGAAGCGCAATCCGAAACCGGCGAACCGAGCGCGCCGGCCGAAGCGCAACCGCACAATCAGCAGGCCGTATCGATCTGCTTCGCCGTCGATCAGGTTGACGGCAATCATGTCATCGACAAACCCGCCCGATACGATCACTGGCGTCAGGTTGCCCCCGAATTCTGGGGCGGCCCGCTATTGAGCTGGGACTCGCCCAATCCGCGGACGCTGGAGCGCAGCCGCCGGTTCTTCGATCCCAACCCGGTCGACAACGCAACACGCGACGTTGCCGACCAGCGCCACAGCGCCGGCGATATGAGTCTCTGGATATTCCGCCGCATTGCCGCCCGCCATACATTTCGGCCCGGCGCCTATGCCAGCGATATCTGCCTCGTGAACTGGCCGATGATCGATTATTTCGAGGCGCCGATCATCGACGTCACTCCCGAACAATATGCCGAGCGGCTGGCCGATGCGGCAAGCCTCTCCTATTCCATGTTCTACTGGATGCAGACCGAAGCGCCCCGCCCGGATGGTGGTCAGGGTTTTCCGGGTCTGCGCCTGCGCGGCGACATTACCGGGACGGAGCATGGCCTGGCCATGGCGCCCTATATCCGTGAAAGCCGTCGCATTCGCGCCCTGACCACGGTGGTCGAACAGGATCTGTCGCTTGCGGTGCGCGGCGATCGCGGCGCGGTGCATTACCCTGATAGTATCGGTATCGGCATGTACCGCATCGACCTGCACCCCTCGACGGGCGGCGATAACTATATCGATGTCGGCGCCTGCCCTTTCGAAATTCCGCTCGGCGCCCTTATTCCCCGCCACAAAACAAACCTGCTGGCGGCATCGAAGAATATCGGCACGACTCATATCACCAATGGTTGTTACAGGCTGCATCCGGTCGAATGGAACATCGGCGAAGTGGCCGGCATGCTGGCCGCCTATTGCCTCGACAGGGGCGAGACCCCGCATGGCGTGCATGCCGATGAAAAGCGGCTGGCGGAGTTCCACACCCACATCGAACGCCAAGGGGTGGAGCGCCATTGGCCTGATATTCGCGGCTACTAGCCAAAACGTATAATCTGGGAGGATTATTCATGCGCAGGAGTATAGTCAAAATTGCAGTGGCCGGTTTTCTGGTCACGTCAGGGCTGGTTTCGCCGGCTTTGTCGCAGGAATTGCGAATGGCGATCTGGAGCGCCAACGAAGCCCATCTCGCGCTCTTCAACGAGATCGCCGATGAGTTCGAGGCAAGCCATCCCGGCGTCAAGATCAGCTACGATTCGCTTGCCTACGAAGGTTATGCCACCACCCTGACCACCCAGATCGCCGGCGGCAACCCTCCCGATCTGGCCTGGTTGTTCGACACGACCGCACCTGACTTCATGGCGGCCGGGGCGCTTTATCCCCTCACCGAAACCTTTGCCAATACGCAAGGTTACGACATGGGCGACTTCCCCCCGGCAACACTCACCGCCTGGTCGTATGAAGGGGTACAATATCTCTATCCCTTCTCGACATCGCCCTTCGGCGTTTTCGTCAACAACGACATGATCCGGGCGGCAGGCGCAAAAACGCCCGCCGAGATGATCGCTGCCGGCGAATGGAACTGGGACAATGCCATTGCGACGGCCGCGAAAGTCGCGGCCACCGGCAAACAGGGACTGATCATTCGTGATTTCGAATACAAGGCCTGGGAGAACCTTGCCGAAGTCTATACCGGCTGGAATGCCTATCCCTGGTCGAAGGATACCAAGTCCTGCGCTTTTGCCAGCCCGGCGATGGTTGAGGCCATGCGCTTCATCCACGATGCGATCTTCGTGAAAAAAGCCATGCCGGGCCCCGGTGTTTCTGCCGACTTTTTTGCCGGGGATGCGGCGATGACGACCACCCAGATCAGCCGCGCGGCGCTGCTGCCGAAAGGCGACAAGGCCTTCGACTGGGATCTCGTGCCGTTGCCTAAAGGACCTGCAGGTGACTATGCCGTTACGGGTCGGGCAGGCATTGGCGTCATGGCCAGCGGCAAAAACCCGAAGCTCGCGGCGGAATTCCTGGCGTTTTTCTCCTCAAAGCCTAATGTGGCCAAGCTCGCGCGGTTTTTCCCGCCGGCACGGCAGAGCCTGCTCACCGCCGATGTGCTCGCGGCCGCCAACCCATTGCTGTCGCGCGAACAGATAGAGGCCGTGGTCATTCGCGGCGTCGCCACGGGCCAGTCGACGCAGCAGGTTCTCAATTTTGCCCGGCTGCAACAGACCGTTCGCGCTGACCTTGACGGTCTCTGGCGTCCCGATGCCGACGTCACGGCTGTCCTGCAAGCGCTTTGCGGCCGTCTTGACCCGTTGCTGGCGGCCAATTGACGCTTGGTAATCATCCGATTTTCCGTGGATGCGAAAAGCAGAAGGAAGAAAAGCCATGACGCTTGCCCTCCAAACGGCGCAAACACAGACCCGGCGCGGCTTCTGGACCATGGCGCGCCGTGACGCCGCCACCGGTTATCTGTTCATAGCACCGCAACTCATCGGTATCGTTGTCTTCGTGCTCGTTCCGCTGGTGCTGGTCTTCTGGTATTCACTGCATGAGTGGAACGTGCTGGCGGGATCGTTCCGGTTCACCGGCGTTGCCAATTACCAGAAGCTGCTCGGCGACCCGGCCATAGGCGAAGTGCTGGCCGTGACCGCCGTGTTCTCGGCCGGGCTCGCCCTGCTCAATATGAGTCTGGCGCTGGGGCTTGCGTTGCTCCTGAACCAGAAACTGGCCTTCATGACCGTGTTCCGCACGCTGTTCTTTTCGCCTGTGGTGGTGTCGCTGGTCGCCTGGACAATCGTATGGAGCTTCTTGTTGCAGAACAATGGCGGCATCAACGGCCTCCTGCAAATGATCGGCATCGAGGGTCCCAACTGGCTGCGCCACCCAACGACAGCGATGATCTCGGTCATCGTCGTGCAGGCGCTCAAGAATCTCGGTCTCAACATGATCCTGTTTCTTGCAGCACTTCAGGGCGTGCCGCGGGAACTGTTCGAAGCCGCGCGCGTCGATGGCGTGCCGCGATTCAAGCAGTTCTATCGCATCACCCTGCCGATGATCAGCCCGACGATCCTGCTCGCCTCCATCGTCACCATCGTCGGCGCGTTGCAGGTCTTTGCGCAGATCATGATCCTCACGCAGGGCGGGCCGGGCTTTTCCACGACGGTTCTCGTTTATTACCTCTATCAGCAGGCCTTCCAGTTCTACCTCTTCGGTTATGGCTCGACACTCTCCATCATCCTGCTGGTCATTGTCGGCGCTCTCACCTTCATCCAATGGCACCTGCGCAGAAAGTTCGTATTCTATGAAAACTGAACTCAGCCCACGCGCGCAGGCGCTGATCTATTTCACACTCTGCGTGCTGCTTGTCCCCTTTGTCTTTCCGACCTGGTGGATGGTCACGTCGTCGGTCAAACCCGTCAGCCAGATATTTGCCTTTCCGCCTGACATCTGGCCGCGCGCCTTTGATTTTTCCTCCTATTCCGACGTTTTCAGAATACAGCCCTTCGCGCTGCAATACTGGAACTCCGCCTATATCGCCGCAATCGTCACCATCGGCACCATGGCGGTGGCTTCGATGGCCGGATATGCCTTTGCGCGCATCAGGTTCCCCTTCGCCAACGCCATCTTCATGGTGGTGCTGGTGGGGTTGCTCATCCCATCAGAAGTGACGCTGGTTCCGCTGTTCCGGATGTTTCTCAAATGGGGCATGATCAACACACACTGGCCGCTGATCCTGGTGCCGATCTTCGGCGCGCCGGCGGTCTTCGCCACCTTCATCATGCGCCAGTTCTTCATCTCCCTGCCGGTGGAACTGGAGGAGGCCGCGCGGGTCGATGGCCTCGGCCGGTTCAAGATATTCTGGACCATCGCCCTGCCGCTTGCCCGCCCGGCGCTGGCCGCCGTTGCGATCTTCACATTTCTCGGCAGCTGGAACCTTTATCTTGAACCCATCGTCTTTCTCTCCAGCCCCGACAAGTTCACCCTGCCCCAGGCGCTGACACAATTTACCGACGCCTATGGCGGGCCGATGTGGAACATCCAGCTTGCCGCTGCGACGATGACCGCCATTCCCGTCCTCATCGTTTTCATCGTTGCGCAGAAACAATTCGTCGAAGGCCTCGCCCATACCGGCCTTAAAGGCTAATCGAAAGGCTGACCCATGGCACCCGTTACCCTTAAATCCGTCAAGAAAAGCTATGGCGCACTCGCCACCATCCATGGCGTCGATATCGATATTGCCGATGGCGAATTCGTCGTGCTGGTAGGCCCTTCGGGTTGCGGCAAATCCACCCTGCTCCGGATGATTGCCGGCCTTGAAACCGTGACCAGCGGCGACATCTCGATCAGCAGCCGCGTCGTCAATGAAATCGAGCCCAAAGACCGCGACATCGCGATGGTCTTCCAGAACTACGCTCTTTATCCGCATATGACCGTCGCCCGAAACATGGCCTTCTCGCTCGAGCATCGCGGCGGCAGCAAGGCGGAGGTCGCCGAGCGGGTGAGCTGGGCGGCTGACATATTGGGGCTGACGCCGTTGCTTGAACGGTTCCCCCGCCAGCTTTCCGGCGGTCAACGGCAGCGTGTCGCCATGGGCCGCGCAATCGTCCGCAATCCGCAGGTTTTTCTGTTCGACGAACCGCTCAGCAATCTCGATGCCAAGCTGCGCGTCGTGATGCGCGGCGAAATCAAGGGGCTGCACCAGCGCCTCGGCGTCACGACCGTTTATGTCACGCATGACCAGGTGGAAGCCATGACCATGGCCGACAAGATCGTGGTGATGAATGCCGGACGGGTAGAACAATGCGGGGCACCGCTCGAGCTTTATGACCGGCCGGCCAATCCGTTCGTCGCGGGTTTCATCGGTTCGCCGGCAATGAATTTCATCAAGGGACGACTGACCGCCGACGGCTTCGAGGCTGACGGCGTCGTCCTGCCCCTTCCGCCCGGCCACGTCTCGGGCGACGCGATCTACGGCATCCGCCCGGAACATTTCGAACTGTCCGAGCAGGGCCTACCCGCAACCGTTTTATTGGTGGAGCCGATGGGGTCGGAAACGCAGGTCACGATGATGCTCGGCGATCATCAGGTCATCGGTGTTTTTCGCGAGCGTGTGCAGGCGCAGCCGGGCGCGACCATCCATGTTCGGCCGGATCTGACATCGATCCATTTGTTCGATGCCAGGACCAGTCAACGCCTCAACTAGCGTCGCTGCAACAGGCGGCGTGCGATAACCGAATACGACTGTGTCCCCGCAGAACACCCTCACAAATCGTCAACACGCCTCAAACAGGAAAATTTGCAACGCGCCCGCCTGAACCAAACGCCGTATCGCAATTATTCGCATGACATCCGATTACGCTATATTCGGCTAAGCCATTGCGATAGCTTGTTAACAGACCACAATTGGAAAAAATCGCCGTGACCTATGTTTCCAAAACGATGCGTAGCCAGCTATCCAGCCCGCACGCCATTTATCACTCTGTCGTCAAGCTCACGCTTTTGAGCATCCTCTTGGTGGGAACCTGCGGGGTCGCCCTTTATTTTGCCTATCGGATTTTCAGCAAGGCGCCGGCCGGTGCACCGCTCGACAGGCCGGTATGGCTGCTTCTCATCGTGGCGGGAGCGGGCTTCCTGTTCTTCTGCCTGCGCGCGCTACCGAAATGGCTCACGCTTGGCGCGCCCGTTCTGGTGATTTCACAGGAAGGGCTGACGTTTCGCGGTAAACCGCTGATGCGCTGGCATGACATCATCGAAAACGAATGGGTGAGCCTTGGCGGCTTTGGTCTTACCACGGGAGCGGCGCTGCATGTCCGCACCTTGGACAGGAAGATCAAGCGCGAGGCCATCACCTTCAATTGCTCCGCGAGGGAATATATGCGCCTTTGCGAGCTTTATGAGCAGAGCAGCGGGCAACACACCGACGATGGCCCTGCCGCTCACGGCGGTGCCCGACACCCATGACATCCATCCTCGGCGAACGCTCCATCGGCATAAAAAGAGGCTACGATGCCTTGGACCTCGAGGGCATCGACGAGATGCGTGTTTCCCGCCGGTTTCCAGTCGGCGCTTTCTTGTGGAGCGTCGGTGGCCTTCTGGTCGCCGGCTTTTTGGCGGCGGTTGTCGTAAATGCCAAACTGAATTCTCCACATCGCAACTTCCCGAACATGGGATACGCCTATTTTTTCGCCTTCGCGGCTCTTGCCGGCACCGTCTACTATCTGCCGACGCTCATGGCTTTCCTGTCGGCGCCGCGCCCCTTTATCATTAACCGCGATGGCTTCCGTTACGGTCGGCGGCAACTGAGGTTCGATCAGGTTCGTGGTCTGCAGAACGATGTCGGGAGGTCCGCCACCCGCCTGTTGCTGGACAATGGCTCCTCGATCAGGCTCCGATGGCCGATCTGGCATGATAGTGCTTTATTTGTGGATCTGCTCGAACATCGCTGCCAACCCCATCTGTTATCGGCAGCAATCGCGCAGTTGCAGGCAGGCAAACGCGTCTGGTTCGGACCAAAGCTGGCGCTCGACCAGAAGGCATTGCGCATCAAGGGTAAGGTTTTGCCTTTGGATGCCGTCACGGATTTCCATTTTACCAGTCAATCCGATCGCGGCGACGAGACTTCGATGCTGAGGCTGCGAACCCTAAAGAGGGAATATCTGCTGGACGAGCGGCATATTACCAACGCCAAGGTGTTCGTGGGCGCGTTCAAGCATCTGTCGGAATTGGGAAATGGCCGCTCGCCATGACACGCCATCGTAAACCGGGCTTGAAAGCGCACCGCTCCGAAACGCCACCTCTCGGCATGTTTTCACCATCCGAAATTGCATCGGATCCCTCATGGGTTCCGGATATGGCTGCTTTAGGCGAGCCAGCGATGACCGCAGAAAGCTACATTGCAGCATATCTTGCCGACGTCGATGCATGGTGGTGGTCAACGAACCTGCATCACGAGCCAAGAGATTTCGCGTTAAAGCGTACCCTCGCCATTATCGCGCGCGCAAAGATGCCCGATCACGAACAGGCTCTCGGCCAGTTGGGTGTCGACCCCCTGGAGAACATGATGTCCGATGAGCTGCTCGATCTTTTGAGAGCCTGGATGCCCTTCACGCCCGCAATGTGCCACGCGCTTGGCAGCGTGCGGATGGAATTCGAGCCGCCCGAACTGCAGCACCGCCTGAGCGCAATGATCGCGGAATCGCGACGCAGGGCAGGATTCAATGATTAAAAATCACTGCTTATGGGAGCCGTGTAGCGTTGAACCTGGGATAGACAGTATGAAATCGGCATGTCACCTGTTGGAAAAGCCGTAACCGGAGGGCATGCAAATTCGCACGAACGCAACGCGCCGCACTATCGGTCTGGTCTCTCCCCTCTTTCTCGCTGCCGGGCTGATATTCCAGGCAACGATAGCGGTCGGCCCCGCGCGGGCGGCCGAGACCGACATGTCGCTTTGGCTCGACAAGCCGGAAGCATCCTCCATTGTCTTGCGTGGCGATTTCCGGCAATCGGCGACGGTGTTATCGCGGGACGACGAGGGCATCCGGGCGCACCCTTCGTTCCTTGATACCGGACCGATCGGGAATCTTCGTCTCGCAATGGCTGACGATCCTGCCGCGGAGCGGCACATCACTCAAACCGTACAAGCCCGAAATGGCGTGTAAAATCGGAGGCGCATTTTAAATGCTGAAGTTTCCCGCCGCAGCGATCACGACGACGGACGCATATTATTCCACTGAAAGCGGTCCGTCCGGACTCTCTTCCATTTCCGTCGGTCTGGCAACATTCGAATTCGATGCGGAGACACACGAAACCCTGCTGCGATGTGACCAGATCGATCTTGACCTCGATGATCTGTCCGCGCTGTCCGACAAAAGCTTCGAGTTTCCTCTCAACCCCGAACCGGGTTACATTGACGGCAGCATCTGCCTCTTTGGCGTGCATGTCCACTTTCTCACGGAGCGCCTGTCTTTTGGCTCCGTCGGTGAGGAAACAATCCCGCTAAGGATCGATGGCATTCTCGAATTCAGCAGCAGCGGGCTAAGCCGATACGAGGACGTCGCCCTTTCTTTTCATACTGGCCTCCATCTGCCACTGACATCTGGTCAACTCGTCTCAATGGCGGCGGATGCCATCGACCGGGTAGCCGCACGATCGCAACACGATATCGGCAAGGTGATGGCGCTGCTCGCCAAAAATCAGAGAGCGAAGGATCGGCTTGCCGAACTCCATTCCGAGGTGCGCCGCGCCCTTCAGGAACGCGACGCTTCGATTGAGATCGAGCGTGATCCGGACTGAGCGGGAATCGCCGCCGATGTTCAGGACAACGCCGCTACCCCGCTCATCCGCCGGGAGCCGGGTTTGCGCCGCTGAACTTCATGAAGAACGCGAAGATTGCGGTCTCGACGCCCTCCCGAACCGCGATCAGTGGTCGCAGCATGGAGTTGAGTTGCCGGTTCCGTTCCAGCGCCGGATCGTTCCCCTCCAATACCAGCACCTCGAATAATGTCGGTGTCAGCAGATCCATCCCGTCATATGGCTGACGGCTGTTCGCGGGGTATTGCCGCCCTGACAAATCCGCGCTCCAGACCATATAAAGCGGTGTTGCGAAATCACCGACGACATTACCGTTGGAGGGCACGAAGCCAAGAGTTTCAAGATCGCTCCTGAGCGCCTCGGGCAACATTCCTTCTCTTGTTTCGCCCAAAGCGGGATCGTATCCGCCGAGCATGACGGTGATTTTCGTGGTCGCGGCGTCCGGTGATTGCAGCCTGATCGTGTCGATATAGACACGTATGCCACCGAGTAAGCGCAGTCGGTCAAATCCTGTCGCGGAGAGTTCCTTCAGGCGGTTTGGGGGCAATATAAATTCGAAATCCGATCCCTGCGTCCGCAGCAGCAGACGGTCGCCGGATGTGTCAAGATTGAGCGCGACCACGGGCTCCCGCAACTGCGGCGGGACTTCGGGATAGACGGGGACGAGAAATAAAGCTCCGACAACCGCGATTATCAGGCTTAGGCCGATGAACAATCTTCTCTTTGCCAAATCTGCTTCTCTCGACAGGAGTGGGACCGTGCGTTCGAGGTCCCTGAAGGTCTCTTTCACATGTTTCTTTCAAGGCTTGCCGGTGATCGGCGCAAGGCCGGCCCGCGCGATCAAACTTTCGGGCGTGCAATGGACCGGAATTTGCCCGGACGGTCCGATAAATTCGACTTCCGGGTTAATATGCAGTCGTGGCGACAAACGCTCGATCAGCCGTTTGCAGGCGGAAGCACTATGGTCTTCCTCACCCGTCAGGCGGCCGATCAAGCGCATGAACCAGCCGTCATAGGCCTCTATATAGAGAAACCAGCGGGTTGGGGCCGGGCCATGCGGCGGCGTATCGCAGCAAAGCCAGATCGCGCGCGCATGGGCAAAGAGCGGCTGCAACGCGCCTTGCAACAATGCGAGTTCCGAAGCCTGCATCCCATGCGCAAACCTGCCAATGGAGATGAACTGCGCAGCATCTTCGCCCGCCCACAAAGCGTCGGCGCTGCGTCTGTGCCGCTCAGCGTCCTGCCTGTCTCCAGAACGCAGGCAGAGCTCGCAGAGATGACGATGCACCGCATAGGGTGAAGCCGACGGGTCACGATCGATGAGCAGCCACAGGGCGATTGCACCGGCCACGTCGCCGCATTTGTCGAGATCGCCGGCCTTGAGTTCAAGAAGCGCCGGATCATCCGGCGACTGTTGCAATCCCTGTTCGATTGCTTCGTGACGAAGGGAACCGGAGACATCGAACTTTTCCGCAAGTCGCGCCAGGAGCCACCAGTCCTGTGCGTCGAATGCCTGTTGCTTCCGGCGATGCAGGAGGTTCGAGAACTGGCCATATTGGCGCGAGTGCCGGCTCCCGGCATCATCCCATCCTTGCCGGGCGCTTTCACACCAGTGGACGTCAAGCTGCGCCGCAATGCCGGGTGCGTGTTTCCCCAGCCAGGCCGCGGCCGCCGACGTGTCGTCGAGACGCCAGGGCAAATGATCGGGAAGCGGACCGGAGGGATCAAAACCGGTCGTTTCGACACGTTCGAAAAGGGATGGATGCGTATCGTGGATGCCTGGCTTTTCGCACAGGCTTTCATGCAGCCAGACGGCGGCTTGTGCGCCGTCGCGCGGGTGGCTTGCGGCAGGCTCGGCGAGCAATTGGGTGAAGGGGCTGGCCCCGGTGATCTCATCCTCCCCGGCACGCGAAAATACGTCCGGCCAGAAGCCGGCTGTCATGGCTCTTTGCCGCAGCGCCAGCGCGAATTCCGCCTCAAGCGCGACCGTGGCACCGCAGACTTCGACGGCTTGCGCATCGGCCACCCTCTCGCAGCGCCGCGAAAATTCCAGCGTCTCGCGCAACAGGCGAGGCACGTACCAGGATAAAAACAAACGGAGCGGCGCTGTAATCAGCCGGTGGTTTCGTTCATGCAGATCGCCGAGCGCCGCCCAGCGCTGCCGCGCCCTATGGGCCCATCGGGCAAAATGGCCGTGCGATCGGGAAATATGCGCATATTCATGGGCGATGACCGCCTCGGCCTGGGCTTGCGTCAGCAGGGCCAGCAGCGGCAGGCCAAGCACCAGAATATGTTGCGGAGAACCGAACCGCGATCCCTTCTGGTAAATGGACGCATTGAGTTCGTCGTTAACATAGACCGCCGTAAAGGCCGGCGCGTCGCAGGCCAGCCGCAACCGCTCAAGATCGGCGGCAAGTGCCGGAACATCATCCGGGTTCAGCAATATGGCGTCCGATATCGGCGGTGACGGCGGCACTGCACGGGCGCGCAACACCATCAATCCATAGAAGAACCAAGTCACGGACGGCAGGGCGAGAATGACGAGAAGAAGCGGCGAGCTGAGAAAAACGACCAGCAAGAGCGGAGACAAAACAAGGGCAACGCCGGACACCAACAGGACGGCATCGCCGAAAGCGAGCCAAAACAAGGCTCGCCATCTGCCTTCATGCGGCGGCGGACGCTTCGTCATTGGCTCTTCGGCGGCAGATGGTCGCTGGAAAGCTTGTTGCCGAAGAAAGCCCGCATCGCCCGTCCGGCCATTTGCCAGCCACTCGAACCGTAAACCTGCGTTTCCATCCAGTCGAGCGAAGAATGATCGGGGAAAAGCTCCTTGTAGCGATCGAACCATTGCATGGCGATGAATTCGCTCTTCGGGACGCCGTCACCATATTTATACGCCAGCACAACTTCACTGTAAGCTTCGCCGGCGAGATGGTCGTCCTCATGGGCAATGAAGGATTTCATGTGCGCAACGGCGCGTTGTTTCTCCTCTTCTACGCCGTGACGCCGGTCAAGGCTCGCAATCCGGATCGCGGAAGCGTCCTTTCCTCCCTCCATCGCCCGGAAGTAATAGTCACGAACCCGTTCGAAATTCTCGCGGATCGTCAAATCGATCTTGTGAACATTTTCGAGGCGCCAGGCGTAGTTGTACAGCGCAACAGGCTCGCCTTCCTCGACGGAGCGTTCAAGCCAATAATCCGCTTGCCCGTCGTCAAGCAGATGCGGTTTGGCATCGTCCCGGAAGCCCCTGACGATATCATACATGCTGGCCGAAGCCGCATAGACACGTCTCTCCGCAAGGGCGCGCGTGAGAAAGGCTGACTCGTCCTGAAAGCCACCGTCCCATATCATCCGGCAGGCATGCATCGGCGTGAATTCATCCGGTTCGTAAAGCGGCGCAAGCTCGGCTGTCCGGTCGATCAACCGCGTGGCGATCACGGGGTCCGCCTTTATGCCCCACATACCGAACTGCCAGGCAAAGGCCGCCATGGTCAGCATCGTCGGTTCATCGAAACGGCGCACGGCGGTTTGCAGCACCCGCGCATAGGCGCCTTCCACATCGTCGACATGGTGGATCAACATCAGATTGGTGAAGTCCCGGAACGGCCCGTCCACCCCGGGATATGTTCCCGGCTCCTTCAGATAACGGACAGATTCGACATGGCGTCGATGCGCCAGTTCTGTGTCCTGCAGGGAATAGTGGGTGAAATTGGCATATTTGCCGAGAGCAATGAACCGCAGCCGGTCGGGAAGCTCTCGCGACAACCATTGTTCGAATTTTTTCTCTCGCGCGGCAATGGCGCGAACATCGCCCGGCTCGGGATAATCAGGAATTGTCAGCGTATCGTGAACGCCCGGCCAGCGGACAGCGTTGCGGTCGCTGGCGCTGAGTTGCGAACACAGGGGACCGGAGGCGAATTTTTCGACCTCGCTTTCCGAACCGCCCCACCGCTCACTCAGATATTGCGCATAATCCGCAAGCACATCCGCCCAGCCGGGCTTGATCGACAGGCAATAACGCAGCCAGTAAGAGCCGGGATTTTGGATGTCTCCCTCCTCAACCGGCGGCGCGGAAGCGGGAAGCGTTGCGGAGACGATGCCGGGCGGTTTCAGCCCGTGCCCTGCAAGCCGGGCGCAAGCCGCCTCGTAAAGATCGGGCTCGACTTCATCCCGCTGCAGGGTGTTTTGAACCGGTCCGCCATCAAACAGCGCATCGACGAAATCCGGCTGGCCGAGATACTGGCAGATCTGCATCATGGTTTCGCAGGCGACCGCCGGCCTTCGGGAAAGCGCCATCGCCTTCAAAAGATGTTCGGCCGCGTTGATGCAAGCCATATGGGCGGCGATCCACTGATCTTCCCCCACCTCGGATGCCCACGACGCCGTGCGGATATCGCAGGCTCTGCGAAAGTAATATTCACCGGAAACCATCTGCGCATGATAGGAGGCAGGGTGGGATCGAACCCACTCATTCAACAGTTCAAGCCTGAGCGCCGCATCGACAGACGCATTGTCGAACAGGGCGGCGCTGGTTGCAAGAAAGGTGTAGCGATCATCCGGAACGGCGGGGGCCTGCCACCACGCCTCTTCCAGTTCCGCCAAAAGACGTTCGACCTCGTCGAAACGTCGCTCAAGCATCGCCTTGCGCAATTCCTCCTGCTGGCGCAGGCGAATCCACAACGGCCCATCCAGCGACAAGACAGGCGAGCTTATGACAGTTGGCATGGACGATTCCTTGAAACGGTTCAATGACAGGCAATCTTCAGGTAATTCATTTCATGGCCCGGTTGTAAGGGTTTTGCAACTGCTTGAAATAACCGACAAAGTGACGGCCTTTCCCCTCTGCATAACGCGTGCCTGGAAAAGACACGCGGGAGGCAGAAAAAGGGCCCCGCGAAGCCATCACTTCCGTCAAGAGTAACTGCGTGCCGACAATTCGAAAAATAAGCAATTGCCTTTTCTAAAAGCTTAAATTTCGGGCAATCGATCCCTCGTTTATATATTCCATAAAATTACTATACTATCAGGTTCCGGCCATCGGGGGATCAATCGGTGGGCGGTAAACCTGATCATTTCATCAGGAGCATTTTTAGATGTCATCTCAGGGATTTATCGGCGGCTTCATCAGATCGGCCATTGCTGCGGCGCTGCTTGCTTCGGCTACACTGTCCGGCACAGCCCATGCCGGTCCGACGCTCGACAAGATCAATCAGCGCGGTACGATCAAGGTCGGGGTCGGCACGACACCGGGCTTTTTCTCCCCGGACAGCAACGGCCGCTGGCAGGGCTTCTTCATCGACTACGGCCGGGCACTTTCCATCGCCGTCTTCGGCAATCCGGACAAGGTCGAATTCACCAATTCCTCACCCCAGCAGCGTCTGCCGGCGCTGCAGAGCGGTGAATTCGACATCCTGCTTTCCGGTGTCACGGTAACCGTTACCCGCGCTTTCAAGCTCGGCTTCCACTTTGGTCCGACAATTTTCTATGACGGTCAGGGTATTCTGGTCCGCAAGGATCTTGGTGTCACCAAGGCCGCCGATCTCGACGGCGCCACGATCGGCGCCCAGAGCGGTACCACCGGCGAACTCAACGTTGCCGACTTCTTCCGCAAGACCGGCAAGAAATTCACGCCGGTCACGATCGAAGATACCGGGCAGTTTATCGCGGCTCTGGAGTCTGGACGCGTCGACGCCATCACCCAGGATTCCTCCGATCTCGTCGGCAAGCGCACCCAGTTGAAGAAACCCGATGACTATATCGTCCTGCCCGAACGGCTGTCGAAGGAGCCGTTGGCGCCGGCGATTGCCGGCGGTGACGACCGCTGGCTGGAAATCGTGAACTGGACCGTCAACGCCACCATCCAGGCGGAAGAATGGGGCATTACCTCCAAGAATGTCGATGAGTTTCTGAAGTCTCCCGACCCGGCAATCCAGCGCTTCCTCGGCGTCGATCCTTCGCTTGGCGAGGCCATCGGCCTTGATCCCAAATGGGCCTATAACATCATCAAGACGGTCGGCAACTATGGTGAAATCTTCGACCGGCATCTGAAGCCGCTCGGCTGGGATCGCGGTTACAATCGCCTCTGGACCGATGGTGGCCTGCTTTATTCGCCACCCTTCCGTTGAGACAACCGAGTTTCACAGATGTCCTCAATCGTAACGCCGGGCCCTCGCAGGCCCGGCATCCATCGTCGGCTGCTCATGTGGTGGGGCCATCGCCCCATCGCTCAACTGGCGGTCATCGCCTCGTTTATCGCATTGCTCGTCTATCTCGGGATCAACGTCACGACGACGATGGCCCGTATCGGCGTCTCACCCGGCTTTGATTTTCTCTGGCGTTCGGCGAACTTCGAAATCGGCGAAAGCCCGATCACCTTCGCCGCCGGAGATCCATATCTTCGCGCCATGCTGGCGGGGCTGCTCAACACGCTGAAAGTGTCGCTGATCGGCTGCGTATTAGCGACGGTTGTCGGCGTGACCGTGGGCGTCGCAGGCCTGTCAGGAAACCTGCTTCTCGCCTCCCTAGTGCGCTGGTACGTGGAGTTGATCCGCAATACGCCGCTCCTGCTGCAACTCTTCTTCTGGATTTCGCTCGCCAAGGCGTTTCCGGCACCGCGCCAGGCGGGCGCTTTGCTCGGATCGGTCTATCTGACCAATCGCGGCGTTTATCTACCGGCCGTCTCCGCGGAAGGCCTCCCGGTCGCCGCACCGGTGCTTGTGATATTTATCATCTTTGCCCTTGGCCTTGTGCTCGTCTTGCTGTCCCATTTGAAACGGCTGAACGGGCGAACCATCGCTATAGCCACAGTCGCCATCCTCGCAGCCGCGACCACCGCGTTCGTGGCATCAGGAGCGAAGCTCACGTTTGAAACGCCCGCATTGGCGGGCTTCAACCTCCGGGGCGGGTATAATCTGACACCGGAATTTGCCGCGCTCTTAACCGGTCTGATCGTAAAGTTCTCCGCCGCAATCGCGGAGATTGTCCGGGCTGGCATCCAGTCGGTCAATCGAGGCCAGTGGGAGGCCGCCCGCGCGCTCGGCCTGCACAATGGACAGATCATGCGGCTGATCGTGCTTCCGCAGGCGCTGCGCGTCATAACCCCGCTCGCCACGTCGAGCTACCTCGATCTGACGAAGGATTCCAGCCTGGCGGTCGCAATCGGCTACCCGGATCTCGTCAGCATCGTCAACACAACCGCCAATACGACCGGTCAGTCGCTGGAGGCCCTCATGATCCTCATCGGCACCTATCTCGGCATCAATCTGGTCGTTTCCGCCCTCATGAACCAATACAACAAGAGGGTTGCGCTGAAGGGAACGGCACGATGACCAGGCAGGCCGGAAACATCTCCGCCCATCGGCTTCATGGGTCTCTCGGCAAGCTGCGAAACGGGCTCTTCGGCACGCTTTCCAACAGCGCCATCACTTTTCTGACACTGGCAGGACTGACCTGGCTTCTGCCGCCCTTGTTCCGGTGGGCCCTGCTTGACGCAACCTGGAGCGGAACTTCCGCGGATTGTGCGGCGCGCGAGGGCGCCTGCTGGGCCTTCATTGCCGCCAAGCTGCGTTTCATCCTGTTCGCTTTCTACCCGCCGGACCTGCAATGGCGTCCGGCACTCGTCATTCTGATCCTCATGGCTTTGCTCGTCACCAGCGCTCTCCCGCGCTTCTGGCGCAGGGAACTGCTGCTCGTCTGGCCGGGTGCGGCTCTGGTTTGCTGGATGCTCTTGACCGGTGGTCCGGGCGGCTCTCCAGTTCCGTCCAACCAATGGGGCGGGCTGCCGGTGACGCTGTTTGTCTGGGCCATCTGCTTTGCGGCCGCGACACCGATTGCGATCCTTCTGGCGCTCGCCCGTCGTTCGGGCCTTGGCGGGCTGCGTACCCTTTCGATCGTCTACATCGAGGTGATGCGCGGCACGCCCATGGTCGCGATCCTCTATGTCGCCATGCTGATTCTGCCCATGGCGCTGCCGGAAGCACAGTTCGACAAGATGATCCGGGCGATGATCATGATCACTCTTTTCTGGGCAGCCTATATAGCGGAAGTCGTGCGTGCCGGCCTGCAGGCGATACCATCCGGCCAGCAGGAGGCGGCCACTGCGCTGGGTATCGGTTACTGGCGGACAATGCATCTGGTCGTTCTGCCCCAGGCATTGCGGATCGTCATTCCCGGCATGGTCAATTTGGCAATCGGTTTCCTGCTGGCAACATCCCTGCTCGCGGTTATCGGCGTTTTTGACCTGCTGAACGCCGCCCGCGCAGCCGCAACGGATCCGGGCTGGCTCGGCTTTTACAACGAAGCCTATCTGCTTGTGGCCCTTATCTACTTCGCGATCTGCTTTGGTGCGTCCCGATACAGCCTGTGGCTGGAGCGCCTGCTGCGAAACAGACCAACCCAAGGGGAATGACAATTCCCCAGCCTGGCATTTCTGAGATAATTATCTACGCACGCCCGCCATTATGGAGAAGCATAGATTTTTCTTCCGATCTGGCGTCAAAATCGGTGGTTCCATTGCTCAATGTAGTATATATTTTTTGTAGAAAATAATCGTAAAAAGGAACTTCGGAAATGGCCTTTGCATCCGCTTCGCCTGCATCGACGTCAAGTCATATCCGTCGTTCCAGACCCTGTTGTCGCCTCTCTCTGCCCTGAATGCGGGCACCGTCGAAAGACGGTCCGTACCGAACAAACCCACAAAGCCCAGATTGGCGGAGAAGCGAAATGCAAAGACAAACGATCGAATATCAGGGACTGCCCGTCGGCATTGCTATCCCGAACAACGACAAGCTGCGCTTCATCGCGGTCAAATTCCACGTCATCGATCTGGACAACCGGCAGTTTTCCAGCGTCGCGGAGCTGAAGTCGGCCATCCGGGCGCATCTGCACGGCGAGCAGGTATTGGCCGCCTGAGTAATAAGAAACCACCCAAAAGCCGGAAACTGACATGGTATTTCAAACCGCCCTCATCGAAAATACGGCTTTGCTGCCGACACTCGACCTTTCGCGTTTTCATTCGCCGGAAGAACGCAGTGAATTTGTCAGCGACCTGCGCAACGTGCTCCATGACCATGGCTTTTTCTATCTCACCGGCCACGGTGTCGATCCCCGGCTGATTGAAGATGTCCTGTCGACCTCGAAACGTTTTTTCGCTCTGCCGCTGGAGGAAAAGCTCAAGATCGAGATGGTGAAATCACCGCATTTCCGTGGCTATAACCGGGCCGGTCAGGAGCGGACGCGGGGCGAGCAGGACTGGCGTGAACAGCTCGATATCAATACCGAAGGCGAGCCGGCAAAGATCGGTCCGGACTCGCCGCCATGGAAGCGGCTGTTTGGACCCAATCAATGGCCGGAAGCTTTGCCCGAACTCAAACCGTTGCTGCTGCGATATCAGGCGGAGGTGACGCGGATCGGCATCGATCTCCTCAAGGCGATTGCCGCCGCCCTCGGGCAGTCGGAAAATGTCTTTGCCGAGATTTACGAGCCGCAGCCGACGCAGCTTCTCAAAATCATCCGCTATCCCGGACGAGATGTCGCCGAGACCGATCAGGGTGTTGGTGCCCATAAGGATGGCGGCTTTGTCACTGTGCTTCTGCAGGACACGACGCCGGGGCTGCGGGTGCGCACCGAAACGGGAGACTGGATCGACGCGCCGCCAGTGCCTGGAACCTTTATCATCAATACCGGTGAATTGCTGGAACTCGCCACCAACGGCTTCGTCCGCGCAGATGTGCATGACGTCGTGGCGCCGCCAGCGGGCGTGGAGCGCTTCTCCGTCGCCTTTTTCCTCGGCTCCCGCTATGACGCAACCATACCGGTCATCGACTTGCCGGACGAGCTGAAGCGCTCCGAACGGGGCATCACCGTTGATCCCCTTAACCCGATCTTCCGGGAGGTTGGGCAGAACCACCTCAAGAGCCGTTTACGCTCGCATCCCGACGTCGCGCTCGCGCACCACGCCGATCTTCTGTCTCCGGAACACAAAACCGCTTAGTCCGGTCGATGTTGGAGACCACTTCGGCTCGCTTAATCCCCGGCGACAGGCTCGATGGGGCGCATTGATTTCGATCCCGCCTGTCGGGGGTGAGGTGGTCTTTCCTTTTACCCGTTGCGATCAAACATCCTTCGTCGCGGCATCAACGGGCAATGCGTCAAGATGGCGAGGATGACGGGGATCGTCATGGGGCTTCAGGAAGAAGCGGCGGGCAACATCGAGATAGCCGTTATAGACCAGACCGCCATTGATCGTAACGAGAGTGTTTCGATGGCGACGGTAGAGAACGGGGATGCTGTACCAGGGGACGGCAGGCAATTTGTGATGCAGCACATGCAGATTATTGTAGAGAAACAGCAGCCCGAACAGCGGGCTGTTCTCGACGATCGCGGTGCGCTCATCCTGATGGTCGGCATAACGGTGCTCCGCATAGGACCGCAACCTGCTGAGCGCCGCGCCCACGTAAACGAAACCCAAGAGATAGAGCCAGAGTGGCATTCCGCAAATTCCCACCACCCAGATCAGAACACCCGCAACACCGACCGCATGCCGCGCCCAAAGCGCTGCCCGTGCCCTGTCACCCCTGAAGACCAGGGACGCCTCCTGCGCCAGGAAATTAACGATCATGACCAGCGGGCCAAGGGTAAGCCGTCCCAGCAGGGTGGTGTTCCAAAGCGCCAGATATCGGCCGATCACTCCCATTTTCTCCCAGGCCGCCTGGGTGAAATAGGAGGATTCCGGATCTTCGATCGGGTCGGTCAAATGTTCGTCGCGATGGTGGGTCAGGTGCCCTTCCCGGTAAATTGCATAGGGCAACCACAGGGATAAAGGCGGCCAGCCGATTGCGTCGTTGATGGTGCGATAGCGTGTCGGATGACCATGAATGACCTCGTGCTGGAGTGACCCATGCCAGGCGACCAGCCATCCGCCAATGGCAATCACGACAAGAACCGGCAAAGCTTGCCAGAACCATGTCACCCCCAAAAAGCCGCCATAGATGACGACCGCCAGAACCACCGTCTGCCATTCGATGCGGGCAATGGCCAGAGACGAGGGTGAGGAGAAGAGATCAGGAGATGGAAGGCGGGACATAAAGCAGGTTCCGGCTGAGACAGGTTTCGCGCCCCACTATAAGGCCGAGCGCAGGCGGCCGCGCCGCACGGCTTTGCAGCCGCGACGCCAAAAAGGGAAAAATGGTTTTGCAGCAGGGCCCTACGGAAAATATTTATTCTATAAAATTTGTAGGTTATTGGCTTTAATCCCTCCATCGAATTGCTGAGCGCTACCCGCATCGTGCGGGCAGGTGCTCCGTACCCGGAGGGACATTACGTGACATTCAACACCACACGCCGGCAGGTGCTCGTCGGCGGCGCCTCCATTGTGAGTCTTGCCGCTCTTGGCGGCCTTCATCCCGCTTTCGCCAATACCGACCGCACCAGGATCGTCGTCCGCGTCGAGAAAGACCTTTCCAACCTCGATCCCGCCAATCGTTCAGGCCCGATCGATCTCAACGTCCTCTGGTCGGTGCAGCAGGGCCTGATCTCCTTCAAGCCGGGCTCGACGGACTGGGAACTCGATGCCGCCGAAGAACTGGAACAGGTGAGCGACACCGAAATCCGTTTCAAACTGCGCAGTGGCCTCACCTTTACCGACGGTTATGGCGAACTGACCGCCGAAGACGTGAAATTCTCCTTCGAGCGTTTCCTCAAGCCCGATGCCGAAGGCAAGCCCGTTACCTATGCCAAGGACTGGTCGGCCCTTGATCGCGTCGAGGTCACCGGCCCGCTCGAAGGCCGCATCATCCTGAAGCAGCCGGCACCGGCGCTCTATACGATCGCACTCGCCGATGGGTCTGGCCGGATCATTTCGAAAAAGGCGTTCGAAGCACTGGGCAAGGATATTGCCACGAAACTGATCGGCAGCGGCCCTTATGTTCTGAAGGAATGGGTTCCGCGCGAGCATTTCACTCTGGAAATCAACCCCAACTACAAGGGACCGATCAAACCGCATTTCCAGCAGATCGTCGGCAAACCGATCGGAGAACAGAAGACCTCGGAAATCGCCTTCCAGTCCGGCGAGATCGACTTCACCGCGATCGATCCCGAAAATGGAAAGGCCCTGGCGAACCTGCCCGATGCAAGCGTGACGGAAATTCCGGCCATCGATTACGTCTGGTTCGGCCCCAATATCGAGAAGGCTCCCTTCAACGACATCCGCGTCCGCCAGGCGATCCGTTATGCCGTGGACATCGACGCGATCCTTGAGGGCGCCTATTCCGGCATCTATCCGCGCGCCAATTCGCTGCTTGCGCCAAGCCTGCTCGGATACTGGAAAGAAGCGCCCGTCTATGCACGGGATCTGGAAAAGGCGCAGGCACTGCTCGCCGAAGCCGGGCATGCGAACGGCTTCAAGACCAAACTCACCATCGAAGCGACGGCACGTTATGAGGCCATTGCCCAGATCATTCAGGCCAACCTTTCCGAAGTCGGCATCGAGGTGGAGATCGAGGCGCTGGAATCCGCCGCCTACTGGGCGCTTGGCAAAAACGACGCCAGCAAGGATCTCGAACTCTCGCTGGTCAAATTCAACGGAAAGTTTGATCCTGGCTTCCAGACACAGTGGTTCACCTCCGCGCAGGTCGGCCAATGGAACTGGCAGCGCTGGAAGAACGCCGATTACGATGCGCTGCACGAAAAGGGCGGCGTCACGGTCGATCCCGCCGAGCGTGAAAAGATATACATCGAAGCCCAGAAACTGCTCGACGAATCCGCAGCCTTCATCTGGATCACGCACAATCTGAATGCTTTTGCCTCGCGCAAATGGCTGAAGCCCGGCGTTCTTCCGAATGGCAACAACTGGCTCTATACGGCCTTTACGGAAGCGACGGCCTGATCCGGTGCGTGTTCTCTCAATGACAGACAGGGATGCGCTGCGATGAGGAGCGCATCCCTGCACATTCATCTCGCCTTCAAGCTGGTTACGGCGCTTCTCGCCGTGGCCGGCTCCGTTGTCTTATTGATGGCGCTCACGCGGCTGATCCCCGGCGACCCCGCAACGGTAATTCTCGGTTCACGCGCAACGCCTGAGGCGGTAGCCGCACTCAATGCCCGCATCGGTCTCGACAAGCCGCTGATCGAGCAGGTGTTCAGGTTTTTCAGCCGGCTTGTTTCCGGCGATCTCGGCGAAGATGTCTTTAACGGCCGGCCGGTCTTTAACCTTGTTGCGGCAGCGTTGCCAAATACGGTGGCGCTGGCCGTTTCCGCCATGCTCTGTGCGATCGCGCTCGGCGTGCCGCTAGCCCTCATCTCCGCGCGCTGGCCGGGTGGCCGGACGGACCGGCTTGTCGCCTTCCTGAGTGTCGGCTTCATCTCGACCCCGAGCTTTGTCGTCTCGGTGTTCCTCCTGATGATGTTTTCGGTGAAGCTGCGGTGGTTTCCGGTGCTGGGCGCCGGAGAGAGCGGCGATATCGGCGACCAGCTCTGGCATCTCGCCCTGCCGACAACGGCACTGGCCGCCGGCTGGATCGGTTACATCGCCCGTCTGCTGCGCGCCTCCTTGCTGGAAGTGCTCGGTGAAAACCAGATCCGCACGCTGCGGGCCTATGGTGTCAGCGAGACGAAAATCCTGGTGAAATATGCCCTCAAACCGGCGATATTGCCCACTGTCGCGGTGCTTGGCATGGGTTTTGGAGAACTTCTTGGCGGAGCGGTCTTTGCCGAAGTCATTTTCAACCGTCCCGGTCTCGGCTCATTGATCTATGACGCCATCCGCACGCGTAACTATCCGGTGGTTCAGGGCGGCGTCTTTGTCATCGTGCTGCTTTATGTCCTGACCAATCTCATTGCAGACCTTTCCCAGAGCCTGCTCGATCCGCGCGAGCGTGGCCGGCTCTTGTCCGGGAGGCAACAGCCATGACCGTCCTCCACGACCTTTCCCGCCGGCCCGGCGGCACCTTCGCTCTCTTTGCGGTCACGCTGCTCTGTCTGGTGGCAATCGCTGCGCCGTTGATCGCGCCCTATGGGCCGAACGCAATCGCGCCGTCGAGCCGGTTCATGGACCCGTCATTGCAACATCTTCTGGGAACCGATCATCTCGGGCGCGACATATTAAGCCGACTTATCTACGGCGCACGGGTCGCGCTGGGCATTTCTCTTTCCGTCATCGCCATTTCTTTGACAACGGGTGTCGCACTTGGCGTGGCGGCCGCCCTCTCCTCACGCGTCGTTGATCTCTTCATCGTCGGTATCTTCGATGTCGTGACGTCGTTTCCAAGCATCATCCTCGCTCTCGCGCTCGTCGCGGTCTTCGGCCCTGGTCTCGGCAATGTCGTCTTGCTTGTCAGCATCGTCTTCATCCCGCATTTCGGCCGGGTCGCCCGCGCCCAGACGATCGCGATCCGCAACAGCCCTTTCATCGAGGCGGAAAGGGTTCTCGGTGCGGAAACGTGGCGGGTTGTCCTGCATCATGTCACGCCCAACATCATTGGCCCGATTTTCGTGCTGGCATGCATGGATATCCCTGTCGTCATCACCATTGAGGCGGGGTTGAGCTTTCTCGGTCTCGGCGTGCGCCCGCCGCTTGCGAGCTGGGGTAACCTGCTCAATGACGGCTACACCTATCTCGACCAGTCGGTATGGCTCGCCACTTTTTCGGGTCTGGCGTTGATCCTCGCGACACTCGGTTTTGCGCTTCTCGGTGAAGCCCTGCGTGACACGCTTGACCCGAAACTGAGGAAAAGCCTGTGACAGACGCCCTCCTCCTCATCGAAAATCTCAACGTTTCTTACAGGGGCGCCGGGCAGAAAGCGCATATCATCGACGGCGTCGATATCACCATTGGCCGCGGCCAGTCCGTCGGCCTCGTCGGGGAAAGCGGCAGCGGCAAGTCGACTGTCGCCTTCACCCTGCTCGGCCTGCTTGCCGATAATGCGGAAATCTCCGCGAACCGCGCAGCTTTCGACGGACGCGGGACGAAGCTGACATCAGCGGAAACAGCAAGGCTGCGCGGCACCGATATAGCGATGGTGTTTCAGGACCCCATGACCGCGCTGAACCCGATGTTCACGATCGGCACGCAGCTCGTCGACATCCAGCGCCGGCGATTCCCGAAGGAAAGCCGTCGGGCGCTTTGGGCACGGGCCGAAGCGGTGCTATCCGATGTCGGTTTGCAGGATGCGGCGCAGCGCATGCGTCGATATCCGCACGAATTTTCAGGCGGTATGCGGCAACGTGTCGTGATCGCCATGGCGCTTCTGGTCGAACCGAAATTGTTGATTGCCGACGAACCGACGACCGCGCTCGATGCGACTGTCGAAGCGCAGGTGGTGGAGATGCTGCATCGGCTGCGACAGCGGACTGTCGCTTCCATGCTGGTCGTCAGTCACAGCATGGGGCTGATTGCCGAACTCTGTGACAGCGTCATCGTGATGTATGCGGGAACGGTGGTGGAAAACGGCAAGGTAACGGACGTCCTGCATCATCCGCACCATCCCTATACCCGCGCCTTGCTCAACTGCGAGATAGACCCTTACGCCGCGTTCGACCGCCGGCAGGATCTTGCCACCATTCCCGGTACCGTTCCCGATCCCGCCAATCGGCCGCAAGGCTGCATCTTTGCCGAGCGATGTCCCTCCCGCCACGACCGCTGTAGCGAAAAACCGCCGCGTCGGCAGGCAAAGACCGGACAGAGCTTCTTCTGCTGGCTGGAGGCGGCGTGATGAATATCCCTGCCCTTTCCCTGAAGAACGCGGTGATCCGCTATGACCGGCTGATCGCCGTCGATGGCGTGTCGCTGGATCTGTTTCCCGGCGAAACCCTCGGCCTTGTCGGCGAAAGCGGGTGCGGGAAATCGTCCCTCGCCCGGGCCATCGTCGGACTTCAGCCGCTTGCCGCCGGTACGCTTTCCATCGCGGGAGAAACGCTCGCCAATGTGACGGCGACCCGACGTAACGATCTGCAGCGCCGCATTCAGCTGCTATTCCAGGACCCCGCCGCCTCGCTTTCTCCCCGCATGAAGGTGCGCGCGCTTTTGGCCGAACCGCTTAAAATCCGCAAAGTGCATTCGGCCGAGAGCTGGGCGCGGATATCAGCGCTTGCAGAAAGCATCGGTCTCGGCGAGCAACTTCTTTCACGCTATCCGCATCAGTTGAGCGGTGGGCAGGCGCGACGTGTGGCGCTGGTGCGCGCGCTTGCGGCCGAACCCTCGATCATCGTTGCCGATGAACCGACGGCCGGCCTCGATATCTCCATTCAGGGCGAATTGCTCAACCTCCTGCGCGTGCTTCGCGATCGTCTGAAGCTCAGCTATCTGCTCATCTCCCACAATCTCAATGTGGTCGGCCGCGTTACCGATCGTGTCGCGGTGATGTATCTTGGCCAGATCGTCGAGAGCGGACCGACGGCCGATCTTTTTCGTGATCCGGCTCACCCCTATACGCAGGCATTGCTCTCCGCCAACCTCACACTGGACTCCAGTCGCCGGCGGGAGCGCATCGTGCTTTCCGGGGAACTCCCGAGCCCGGGCAACCCGCCCTCCGGCTGTCGTTTCCATAAACGCTGTCCGCTGGCGCGCCCACGCTGCGCAACCGAAGTTCCAGTACTTCTCTCCGCCGGCTCATCCGGCCGTAGTGTCGCCTGCCATTTCCCGCTCACAGCGGAAGTGGAAGCCCTGCCTCAGGCAATAACGGGGTAACCATGACGCGCGGCATCCCGATCAAACTCGGCCAGCACCTCATAGTCGGCATCCCCGAGCAGGCTGATGCCGCGCAGGGAGAGCGTATCGCACACGCTGGCGAGTTCGGGGTCGGCGATGGTCTCCGCCACCGCCCGCCGCAGGGCCACCAGTTCCCTTGCCGGTGTCGCGGCGGTCGTGATGAAGGGCAAGCCCGGTCCCCTGGCAGTCTCGGCAAGGATGCGCACCCCTGCAACCCGTTGCGGATCGAAACGCAGGGTATTGCCGAAGGTGACACAGTCTATCGAAGCGATATCGGCCTTTCCGCTGGAAACCGCATCAATACTTGCCAAGTGGCCCCCGGTTTCCTGCACGGAAGAAAAAAACCGGCCGTCCCTGGCGTGTGGCGCCACGAAAGCGCGGAAGAGGTTATAGCCGGAATTGCTGCCCGGCTCGTTGATGGCAGCCCGGGCGCCCCGCAGCTCTTCGATCGACTGCGCCGGCGACGCCGCATTGACGATGATGAAGCTGCATTTGAGCGGGCCGTCGCAGCCGGGCAGATTATAGACCGGGGTTGCCACCAATTGAACCTTGCCACGCAGATGTCGCACATAGGGATAGCCGCAGGTTTGGCCGAACAGCAGATCCGGCCGCAACCAAGCCTCATCATAGCGGATTTTATCATCCAGAGCCTCCGGCGCATCAATGCCACCGGCACGAAGACGCTTGCCCAGCGCCGCCCAGAACAGCGTCGTCGCCTCCTTGACCGGCGAAGGGCTGGCATACATGGCAAGGCTGGCGAGCGGCATGGGCGGAACTCCGGGGAAGCAACTCAAAAACCTATGCAATACATAGATTTAAATCGCAATGCGATTTCTTCATAGAAAGGAAGCCTACCATGAGGCTGCCTTTGGAAGAGGCCCATTCGTCGCCTTCAGTCACAACCGATATCGCATGCGACGTGCTTGTCATCGGCGGCGGCCCGGCCGGCTGCTGGGCGGCGATGGAAGCCGCCGGTGCGGGAGCAAGGGTTGTTCTGGCGGATAAGGGCTATTGCGGCAGTTCCGGCGCAACCGCCTCGGCTGGTACACAGATATGGTATGTGCCGCCGGATGAGGACGCGCGGGACGCCGCCATGGCAAGCCGCGAGGCGATGGGCGGTTATCTTTCCGAACGATCATGGATGGCGCCGGTCCTCGACAAGACTTTCGAAAGCGTCAACCGGCTGGCGGACTGGGGCTACCCTTTCCCCCGTGACGACAAAGGCGAGCAGCAGCGCATCTCCGTTCAGGGACCGGAATATATGCGGCTTTTGCGTCGCCGGGTGAAAAACGCCGGCGTCACCATTCTCGATCACCACCCCGCAACGGGCCTACTTACGGCGGATGCGCGGGTCGTTGGCGCAACCGGCCTGCGGCGGCAACAGGGCGGACAGTGGCGTATCGCCGCCGGAGCGGTGGTGCTTGCAACGGGCGGCTGTGCCTTCATGAGCAAGGCGCTCGGCTGCGATGTCCTGACAGGAGATGGCTATTTGATGGGCGCCGAGGCGGGCGCCGAGCTCTCCGGGATGGAATTCTCGTCGGCCTATGCGATTTCGCCAGCCTTCGCCTCGATTACCAAGACGGCGCTCTACCGTTTCGCGCAGTTCTATCGCAAGGATCATAGCCTGATAGAAGGCGCAGGCTCCGCCAGGGGTCGCTCGATCATCGCCCGCACCCTGCTTTCGCAACCCGTCTATGCCCGCCTCGACCTTGCGGAAACCGACGAGGTGAAGGCGATCCTGCGGCGCGCCCAGCCCAACTTCTTCGTGCCATTCGATCGCCGCGGCATCGATCCCTTCACCGAATTCTTCGAAGTGAAGCTCCGGCTGGAAGGCACGGTGCGCGGCACTGGTGGATTGCGGCTGACCGGGCTCGACTGCGCAACGACGGTCACTGGCCTTTATGCCGCCGGCGACAACGCCACGCGCGAGCCGATCTGCGGTGGTTTCACCGGCGGTGGCAGCCACAATGCAGCCTGGGCGATTTCCACGGGCGCCTTCGCCGGCGCCGCGGCGGCCGCCTTTGCCCGCGAGAAGTCGGAACTGCCGGAAAGCAACCTTCCGCAGCTCACCGCCCGGACCACATTGCCCCAGGAACCCACCGACCCCGCGGCCATCATCAAGGCGGTACAGGACGAGGTCTTTCCTCTCGACATCAACTATTTCCGCACCCAATCCGGTCTTTCGGCAGCACTGGCACGGCTTGATATTTTGTGGGCGAGGGTCGCTACGGCAACGGCCGCCGATGAAAGCCAGATATTGGCGCTGCGCCAGGCGCAAGCAATGGTCGCCACCGCGCGCTTCATGTATCGCGCTGCCCTTGCGCGCACCGAAACGCGCGGCATGCACCGGCGCGAGGATTTTCCGAAGCAGGATCCCGCCCAGCATCACAGGCTCATTCTCAGCGGCCTCGATGCAATCGCCATCCGGCGGGAATGCGTTGATCCCGGCATTTACACGGAGGCGGCGGAATAATGATCGAGGTTCTGGACAACGATGCCTGCACGGACTGCAATCTCTGCGTTCAGGTGTGCCCGACCAATGTCTTCGAGGCGATGCCGGAAGGCCCACCCGTCATCCTGCGGCAGGATTCGTGCCAGACATGTTTCATGTGCGAGGCCTATTGCCCGGTGGATGCTCTTTATGTCGATCCGGATGCCGAAACCGTGCATGGCCTGACACTGGACAGCGTGCGGGAAAGTAACCTCTTCGGCAGTTACAGAAAGGCCATCGGCTGGCACAAGGACACGCGTCAACGCCGCCACATCGACGATCACTTCCGCCTTCCGCCATAATCTGGCGTCACAGCGCCAAAGATGTTCACCTGGCGGTCGGCGACAACAATTTCCACATATCCCGGCATGAAACCGCCCCGACACGGCTGGTCGAGGCGCTTCCCATGTCCGTTGTCAGGCAGTTCAGAAGGCTGCTGCCGGTATCCAGCTCGCCGTGGCGGCCGTGCTGGTTGAGAAGGCGGGGATTTTCTTCGCAAGTTCCTCGATGGTTTTCACGTCTGCGGTCCGCAGCTGCTCCTGGGTGACCAGCACCGGATCGACCACGATGTTTCTCGGCACGGTCTCGCCGGCGATTTCAAGTGCAGCGGCGCGCACCGATACTGCACCGACGACAGCGGGATTGGTCGCCGCAGTTGCAACCCAGGGGCTGCCGGGCTCGACGATTTCCTGAATATCGGCCGTGGAAATATCGGCGGAATAAATCCTGATTTTATCGCTGATACCAATATCCGCCGCGGCCAGTTTCACGCCACGCGCAAACTCGTCATAGGGTGCAAAAATCACCGCGATATCAGGGTTGGCGCGCAGAACGGCCTTGGCCTGATCGGCGGTGGCTGCCGCGGTCGTGTCGCTCACCGTGCCGAAACGGGCTTTCTCGACAATGCCTTTATTGGCTATCTTCACCTTGTCCCACACCTCGTTGCGGCGGTCGAGCGGCGCGAAGCCCGCCACATAGGCATAGCCGGCCGCAAAGCTCGTGCCGTTATCCTTCAGGGCCTGATCGAGCGCCAGCTCGGCCAGACGATGATCCGACTGCTCGACCTGCGGGATCTTCGGATTATTGAGGTTCACATCGAAAGCCACGACCTTGATGCCCTTGTCCAGCGCCTGCTGAACCACATCCGTCAGCGATTCCGGCTGGCCGTGATCGATGATGATGGCCTTAACACCGAGATTGATCGCCTGCAGGATCTGCTCACGCTGCTGCGCCGCATCCTGCCTGCCGGGGAATATCCTGAGGTCCGCGCCCAGCGCCTTGGCCTGCGCCTCTGCACCCGACTGATAGGCCTGGAAGAAATCGCCGGCGGAAATATAGCTGATCAATGCAATCTTGACGCCGCCCTTGTCGAAGGGATCGGGTGCGCCTTTCAGCCCTTCCGCGCTTACGGCACCGGCGGCCAGAAGCGAAGGCAAAACCGCAAGGGCAATATGACCGGGTTTAAAAGACATCGGGATTTTTCTCCAATTGGATGGCGCCTGTATCAGCCATCAAATTAAGAGCATATAATCTATCGTTTTTATGGGTTTAAAATTGCTATTTTGCTCGGGATAACGAGTTTTCTTTTGTCCGCAAGAGGCATGCGGGAAGAGGTTTTGCTCATGACCGGGACGGCGGGTGTTACCCCTGTGGCTTTGAAGGACAACTGATGACTGACGGCCGATACGGCGTAAAACTGATGAATTTCAAAACCTTGGAGCATACACCGGCGAGCGGGGAAATTTATTCCATGCTTTGGCGACACAATAGAAGGCCCATTCTTGTCTGCGGCTGCAAAAGTATTACCAAACTGGATTGTTCCAGGATGGATTTCCGCACATGCCCCTTCTCGACGTTCAGAACATTTCCCATGCGTTCGGCTCCACCAAGGCCCTCACCGATGCACGCCTGACGATCGAGGCAGGTGAAGTCGTCGCACTGATGGGCGCAAACGGTGCTGGAAAATCCACGCTCGTCAAAATCCTCTCCGGGCTTTATCGGCCCGATGCCGGAACGATGATATGGCAAGGCAAGCCATTTTCACCGCAAAGCCCGGCGGATGCGGCATCACAGGGCATCGTGACGGTTCACCAATCAACGGATGTCGTCGGCATACCGGGCCTGACGGTCGCGGATGCGCTGCTTCTCAACCATTTCGTCGATGGCCGCCATCCCTTCTTCCTGTCGAAAAAATCGGTCCGTCGGCAGGCGGCGACCATTCTTGCCGAAACCGGCTTTGATCTGCCGCTCGACCGGGATTTCGAAACGCTGAGCGCCGCCGACCGGCAGCAGGTCGCGATTGCCCGCGCTCTGGCGAACAAGGCCCGGCTGATCATCCTGGACGAACCGACGGCCAGTCTCTCCGCTCGGGAATCCGCTCGTCTCTACGATCTCGTGCGCTCCCTGAAGGCGCGCGGGATCGGTGTGCTCTATATTTCGCACCGAACCGCCGATCTCGAAGCGCTCGCGGACCGGGTCGAAATCCTGCGGGGCGGACGCAATGTCGGCTCCTTTGTGCGGCCTGTCGATTTCAGCGCCGCCATTGAAACCATGATCGGCCGTTCGCTGAATGCGGCGCGCCCGGACCGGCGGCGTGATTTCGAAAAGACAGTGCTGCGGCTGGAAAATGCGCGGCTGCTGCCGGAAAGTGCGCCCTTTTCCCTTTCCGTCCGGGAGGGAGAGGTGGTTGCCATCACCGGCGTTCTCGGCGCCGGCAAAAGCCGTCTTCTGTCCACGCTGTTCGGCCTTGGCGCCTTTTCGGGCGGACAGGCATTTGTGGATGGAAAGGCCTATGCGCCGGGCAGCCCCGCCGAAGCGATCGCCGCCGGTGTGGTGATGGCCGCCGAAGATCGGCACAGATCCTCCTTCATCCACGCCGACTGGCCGGGCGAAAGCATTGCCGCAACGATAAGCCTGCCGCATCTCAAACAATGGTATCCCTCCGGTTTCCTGTTATCCAACCGGGAAAAAGAAGAGGGCCGGAAAGCGATCCACCGCCTGTCGATCAAGGCGCAATCGGCCGAGGCCTCCGTCTGGTCGCTTTCGGGCGGCAACCAGCAGAAGGTCGTGATCGGCCGCTGGGAAGCCGAGCCCAGCCGCCTGCTTTTGCTGGATGAGCCATTCCAGGGCGTCGATGTGGGCGCGAGGCAGGACATCATTGCCGCCATCCGCCGCCATTCCGCGCGCGCCACGCTCATCGCCACGTCCGACCCGGAAGAAGCCTATGAGGTGGCTGACCGGGTTCTCGTAATGGATAGCCACACCCTTCTCGAACAAACCAACGATGCCGGAACGCCGCATCTTCACAAGGAACCCGCCTGATGGTCGACGGCACCCGAGAGATTTCAGAACAGTCAAAAGAAGCGGCGACACTGGAAACCCTGCGAAACGCGATAAGACGCGGCGCGGTTTTCCTGCTGCTGGCGGCGATGGTCGTCGGCTTTTCGCTCGCGCAGCCCGCCTTCATCAACATCAACAATCTCATGAGCATCCTGCAGGCGGTCTCCGTGGTCGCCATCATCGGTGCGGGCGTCAGCATCACGCTTGCCATCAACGGCTTCGACCTCTCGGTCGGGGCGGTGGCGGCATCCAGCGTCATGGCCGCAAGTTATGCGATGATCGTGCTGGGGCTGAACGCCTGGCAGACGGTGCCGCTGGTGCTGGCCTTCGGCGCGCTTGTCGGCCTTGCCAATGCTTTCCTGATCGTCAGGCTCAAGGTGCCGGACCTGCTTGCGACACTCGCCACGATGTTCCTGCTGACCGGCCTCCAGCTCATTCCGACAGCCGGCCGTTCCATCTCCGTCGGCCTCATCCTGCCTGACGGTTCGACGGCCAGCGGCAAATACGATCCCGCCTTCCTGACGATCGGGCGCTCCAGCCTGTTCGGCTTCATCCCCCTGCCCGTGGTGCTGATGGCCATCGTCGCCGTCGTTCTGTTCATTCTCACCGAAAAAACGAGGTTGGGCCGCCTGATCTACGCCACCGGCGGCAATGAGACGGCAGCGCGGCTTGCAGGCGCCAATGTCGACAGGATCAAGACCTTCGCTTACGTGCTTTCCGGCACGCTCGCGGCGCTTGGCGGCATCATCGTCGCTGCCCGTGTCGGCCGGGGTGACGTTTCCTCCGGCGCGTCGCTGCTGATGGATTCGGTCGCCGCCGCGCTGATCGGCTTTGCGGTTCTGGCGCTTCGCCGTCCAAACGTTCTCGGCACGCTTGTCGGCGCCGTTTTCGTCGGCGTGCTGCTCAATGGCCTCACCATGCTGAACGCACCTTATTACACGCAGGACTTCATCAAGGGCGCCGTTCTGGTTGGCGCGCTGGCGCTGACCTACGGCGTTGCCCGCTCAAAAATCTGACCATTCAATATCCGTCCAGAGAAGTGGAAACCATGTTCAAGACCGTCAAGAAACTGGCCGCGGCCGTCATCTCGCTTACCCTCCTCTCCACCGGCGCCTTTTCCGCCGGCATCGAAGGCGCGCCTGCGCCCTTCGACAAGAAGACGGTCAATATTGCCGTCGTCAGCTTCCTCGGCAGCGGCGACTGGCTGCAGGCCTTTGAGGCCGGCGTCAAGCGGCAGGCCGATACGCTGGGCGTCAAGCTCACCGTCTCCCAGGCCCGCAACGACAACGACACGCAGAGAAACCTCGTCGAGCAGGCGATCAATCTCGGCGTCGACGGCATCATCATCAACAATGGCCGCCCGGAGGTGCTGAAGGACGTGGCGCAGAAGGCGCTCGACAAGGGTATCAAGGTCGTTGCCTATGATGTGGACCTCGACAATCCGCAAATCCCGCAGATCGAGCAGAGCGACAAGGACATGGCAAGGCTGGTGCTGGACCAGGCCGTGAAGGACAAGGGCGACGGTTTTGTCGGCGGAGCGGTCTACGTCGCCGGCTTTGCACCACTCGACCGGCGTTACGCCGTGTGGAAAGACTTCATCGCCAAACACAATCTGAAGGAAAAGGCTGTCTGGGGCGTCGTCAACGATACGGTGCCGGCCTCAGTCGCCGATCAGACGAAGGCCGTCCTGCGCGCCAATCCGGATATTTCCGTCATCTTCACCCCGTGGGATGAATTCGCCAAAGGCGCAAAGCTCGCCATCGATGAACTCGGTCTTTCGCAGCAGGTGAAGATTTACGGCGTCGATATTTCGACGGCGGACATACAGCTCATCACCGAGCCGGACAGCGCCTGGGTCGCCACCGCCGCAACCAACGCCGCCGTCGTCGGCGAAGTATCGGTGCGCGCCGTCTCGCTTTCGATCGCCGGCCAGTTCCCCGGCCGGTCGGTACTGTTGCAGCCGACCCTCATCACCCGTGAAGATCTGGTGAAAAACGACATCGGCACCATTGAGGACCTCCAGAAGAAATTCCCGGCATTTCTGAAAAGCGATGCCGCTACCGCCACCTGGATTCCCGCCGTCAAGCATTGACCGCCTTCGCCAAGATGCGCCGCCGCTCACGGGCGGCGCTTTTCCCGTCGCAACGCAAGAGCAGACCATGGCCGCCCCAGACCTCCCGACACCCGATTTCGCCCACAACATGAAACTCATCGGCCACAGCGATATCGGCGGCCGTGGCGATGGCCTGCAACTGATGGTCCATCGCGGTTACGCCTATGTGGCCCACCCATGGTCGCAGGGTTTTTCGATCATCGACGTGCGCGACGCTAAAAACCCTGTCACCGTCAACTACGTGCAGGCCCCGGCCAACACCTGGAACATTCACCTCCAGACCCATGACGACCTGCTGCTGGTCATCAATGCGCTCGATCTTTTCGCCGATGTCCAGTCCTTCACCGACGAAAAGGCCTATTATACCAAATCGGTCGGCGAGACGGTCGCTGCGGAAAAGAGGGAGCGGGTCTGGACGGCGGGCATGACCGTGTTCGACATCTCGACACCCGACAAGCCCAAAAAAATCGGTCAGCTGGATGTCGACGGCATCGGTTTCCACCGCCTGTGGTATGTGGGCGGGCGTTATGCCTATGCTTCGGCGCTGCTGGACGGTTTCTCCGACTATATCTTCGTCACCATCGATCTTGCCGATCCAACAAAACCGCAGTTGCTTGGCCGCTGGTGGCTGCCGGGCATGAACACGGCCGAGGGTGAAAAACCGGCATGGGGCGAGGGAAAACGGTACGCCCTGCATCACGCACTGGTGCATGGCGACACCGCCTATGCCTGCTGGCGTGATGGCGGCCTGACCCTGCTCGACATCAGCGATCATTCAGCCCCCAAGCTCATCGCCCATCGCAACTGGTCACCGCCCTATGGCGGCGGCACCCACTCGCCCCTGCCCTTGCCGGGTCGCGACCTGCTGGTGGTCGCCGACGAAGCCGTGCTGGACAATGAGGAGGATGGGCGCAAGCACACCTGGATTTTCGACATCCGCGTTCCGGAAAATCCGGTCAGCATCTCGACATTCCCCATCCCGAACGAGATCGATTATGGGAAGAAGGGCGGCCATTTCGGCCCGCATAACCTGCATGAAAACCGGCCGGGTTCCTTCGTGTCGGAAACGCTGATCTTCGCCACCTGGCAGAATGCCGGCATCCGCGCCTTCGATATTTCCGATCCCTATCGTCCCGTCGAAACCGGCGCGCTCGTTCCGGCTGGGCCGACAACGATGACGGACCGGCGACCGGGCCGGCCAAAGGTCATCCAGTCGGCGGATGTCTTTGTTGACGCCAACGGTCTGATCTACGCGACCGACTATAATGCCGGGCTCGAAATCATCGAATATGGCGGTTGAAGCACCGTGACCTGACAAGAAAATCGCCCGGGAAAGCCCGGGCGATTGTTGGTAAGACAGAATGCATCAGACCGCTTCGTCATGGGACGGTTTTTCCCACAGATTGATACCGCCTTCGACGGCGTAGCGATCGATTTCCGCCAGTTCTTCCGCCGTGAAATACAGGTTCTTGAGCGCCGCGACATTTTCCTCCACCTGTCTGGCAGAGCTCGCGCCGATCAGCGCCGAGGTGACGCGGTTGTCACGCAGGACCCAGGCGATGGCGAGCTGCGCCAGCGACTGCCCTCGGTTTCTGGCAATTTCATTGAGAGCACGGGCGCGTTCGATATTCTCCTGCTTCAGATGCTCCGGCCGCAGGAAATCCCCGCCTGGACGGTTGACGCGCGCATCCTGCGGCACGCCATCAAGATATTTGTTGGTCAGCAGTCCCTGCGCCAGCGGTGTGAAGGCGATTACCCCTGCACCGACCTCGTCAGTCGCGTCCAGAAGGTCCTTTTCGACCCAGCGGTTGAAGAGATTATAGGCAGGCTGGTTGATAAGGAGCGGCACGCCGCGCTCTTTCAGCAGGGCCGCAATTTCACGCGTCTTCACGCCGGAATAGGACGACACGCCGACATAAAGCGCCTTGCCCTGACGAACGGCCTGCGCCAGCGCATCGGCAGTTTCTTCGAGCGGCGTTTCCGCATCGAAACGATGCGAGTAAAAAATATCAACATAGTCCAGCCCCAGCCGGGTCAGGCTCTGGTCGAGGCTCGAAAGCAGCGCCTTTTTTGAGCCGCCGCCACGTCCGTAGGGACCGGGCCACATATCCCAGCCGGCCTTGGTGGAGATGATCAACTCATCACGATATCCAGCAAAATCCTGTTTCAGTATATGGCCAAAATTCACCTCCGCGCTGCCGGCGGGCGGGCCGTAATTATTGGCGAGGTCGAAATGGGTGATGCCGAGATCGAAAGCCTTGAAAAGAATGGAGCGTTGCGTTTCGAGCGGTGTCGTATCGCCGAAATTGTGCCAGAGGCCGAAGGAAATCGCCGGCAGTTTCAGGCCGCTGCGCCCGACACGGCGAAAGGTGGCGTCTTCATAGCGGTTGGGATCTGGATGATACGTCATGGTCGCTGTTTCCTGGTGGCGTTGAATGATCGTCCGGCGATCGGTGATCGCCGGTTCGGATGGGGATTTGTGATCTTGAAACCGGACCCTAGATGGCCCCGTGACGCGGCGGCAGCACACCGTTCAGATAGAAGTTGCCGATATGGTGATATTTCCAGCGGACGGGATCATGCAGCGAATGCGTTCGGGCATTGCGCCAGTAACGGTCGAGCCCATAGCTTTCCAGCGTGGAACGCGCGCCGCCGAGTTCAATGAGCTTCGTGGACACAAGTTGAGCGGCTTCGGTGCCAAGCGACTTGACCTCCGCCACCGCGATGGAAGCCGCCGCCACCGTTTTTTCGTCGGGTGCCGCACTCGCACTGTCGAGGATGCGGCCGGCTCTTGCGAGAAGCGCGTCGGCCGCATGCACGCGGATGGAAACGTCGCCAACGGCATGGATGGTATGCGGGTCTTCATAACCGTGCTCGATGCTCAGCTCGAAAAACGGCCGGGCATGGGCTCGAACATAGGAGATCGTCTCCGCGAGAGCGCCTCGGGCAATACCGACCTGAACGGCGGCATGAATGATCTGCGCGAAAGGCCCCATGGGTGTCGGCCGCTCGAAGACGACATCGTGATCCACGATCTGAAAGGGCGTGATTTCAACCTCATCGAAGGTGACTGTGCCGCTGCCTGTCGTGCGCTGGCCAAAGGACGTCCAGTCGTCAACAAGGGAAAGACCTGCCGTTGCGCGGTCGATAAAGACGATGTTCACCCGCCCATCCGGCCCCTTGGCGACGACAACGATGATATGGGCAAACAGAGAACCGGTGGAATAGAACTTCTGTCCGTTCAGCAGCAGCCTGCCGTCCCGCTCGGCGAAGTGCGTCTTGTAGTCGACCGGGGTTTTCGTGCCGATTTCGGTAAAAGCATTGCCCAGCCGGTCTCCGTCGAGAATGCGCTCAAAATAATGCCGCTTCTGTTCTTCGCTGCCCGCAAGCCGCAACGCTTCGACCATGTAGAAGTGGTTTTGCGGAATTTGCCCGATGCTGCCATCGGCGGCGGAAATGATCGCGGTCACTTCCGCCAGCGTTACGGCCGAAACGCCGGCACCGCCATAGTCCTTCGGCACGGTAATGGCCCACAACCCGCTTTGCGAGAAACGCTCGATTTCGGCGAGCGGCAAACGCCGCTCCCTGTCGCGTTCCGCCGCCCCGGCAGCAAAACCGCGCGCAAGCTCCTGCGCAACGGCAATCGCTTCCGCATCGTCCTTTATGATGTGGGCCTTCGTCCGGCGCGGCGGGATATGCGGCGCAGGTTTACCCGAGGTCAACGCGGCCTCGCGATGCAGCTTCCGGTCAGTCGTTGTCATGGAAACGGCCTCAATTCCAGGCATGGCGCGGGGGATGCGCGCCGTTCAGATAATAATTTCCGACATGGAAATATTTCCACCGCACCGGATCGTGCAGCGTGTGGACGCGGGCGTTTCGCCAGTGCCGGTCCAGCCCGTGCTCGGCAAGCGTCGAGCGGGTGCCGGCAAGTTCGAACAGCTTGTTGGTTGCGAGAATGGCGATTTCGGTGGTCAGAACCTTCGATTCCCCGGTCCTGATCGTCGCTTCCGAAACGGTTTCCAGCGTCGTGTTCCGCTTTGCAGCGTCAATGCTGTGACCGGCGATTTCCAAGAGCGCCTCGGCTGCATGCAGACGGATCTTCAGGTCACCAATGGCGGCAATGGTGAAGAGATCTTCGCCAGCCGTCTGCTTGCCGCTGTCGAGCCATGGACGGCTGTGCTTGCCGATGAAGGCGATGGTGTCGTCGATCGTGCCGCGCGCGATGCCCACGTCGATTGCCGACTGGATGATCTGCGAGACCGGGCCGCCGATGGTGGGATGATCGAAGGACGTGACCTTCACCGCCCTCTCGCTGGGAACACGGACATTTTCGATCTTCACCGATCCCGATGCCGTGGTACGCTGACCGAAGCTCGACCAGTTGTTGGTCACTGTCAGGCCCGGAGCGTCACGGTCGGCGAAAACGAGATATCCCTGCCCCGTCTCGTCAAGCGCGACAATCGGCACGATATGCGCGAGAAGCGCACCGGTCGTATAAAATTTCTCGCCATTGACGACGACGCTGTCGCCGTCATGAACCACTTTCGTCTCGAAATCGGCGACGGTCTTGCTTTTCAGTTCGGAAAAGGCGTTGCCGTAACGAATACCCTGAAGCGCCCAGCCGAAAAACAGCTTCTTCTGGTCTTCCGTGCCATCAAGTTCGACGGTGGCGACGATTGCCAGATGGTTCTGGGTGATCTGGGCAATCGCGGGATCGGCCGCCGCAATCGTTGCAATGACCCTGGCGAGCGTGGCGTAAGAGACTTCCGGCCCACCATAGGCCTTGGGAACGTTGATGCTCCAGAGACCGCTCTGGGAATATTCATCGAGCTCGTCGATGGGCAACAGGCCTTCGCGATCGCGCAGCGCCGCACCGACCCTGAATTTTTCCGCCAGCCGCTGCGCGATTTCTATCGCTTCCGCATCCGACGAGACGATATGCGCCGGCTTCGCCGGACGCGGACGCGGCGCAATCGGGTCCGCCGAATTGACGCGGGGATGAACACTATAGTCGATCTTGGTCTCGGAAATCGTGCCCATGGGACGCCTCGCAAACACGGTGAATGATGGCGTGAGCATCGCATAAGGCGCAGCACTGAACAGTAATTCTATGTTTTTTATGCTATAAAAAAGGGAAGGTTTTTCTCTGTAATTGGGAAAAAATAAAAGATGTAAGGAGCAGCACGCCATCCGTGGAGAGTGAAATATCTACCCCGAGACCGCCTGTGACGGCGCCAGCCGAGGGTTCGCCCCTATCGACAAAAGACTGCGCGCTATCTCCTGCGCCACAAACACCGCATGTTCCGTGACCTGCGGCAGACCCATCAATTCTCCGAAGGTTCCGCGCGCCAGCGGACCGCCGATCAGCAATGTTTCGATTGCGTGACCCTGTTGGTCGATGGCGCGCGATTGCTCATCGCAACGGATTCCCAACCCCGTGGGGCAGAGGGTCAGAAGTCCCTCCTGCTCCAGACCGACAAGAAAGACCTGCGATTTCAATATTCCGCCGTGGGCGGGACCAGTCGTGACAATGACCGCATCGACGTCAATCGGCGTGACATCCTTTTCACCACGATATCTGAGATCGATATGCAACGACCCGCTTTGGCCAAGCCGTGCGGAAACAAGCGAACCGGCGACGATCTGCAACTGGCCGGCAATGACAGCCGTATCCAGCAACGCCTCCACCTGCGGCGCAATCCTGAAGCGATGCGCATCCCAGAAGGGGCGCAGCCAACGCACGACCCTGCGCCGTTCCTGGAGGGGAAGATTTCGCCATATATCGCGCCCCTGCAGGCGGACGGCATCCAGAACGCCATGCCAGCTCGCACCGCTGGCCTGCACCGCTCGCAAAGCCACACGAATCCGCCGCAATAACTCAGATGCGCCTCTCGACGGCGGATCGATGAAATCCCCATAGGGCTCCTGCGGCACGGCAGGATGGCCGCGCGACCGCAAGCCCCGGCGCGACAGTGAAACGACCTGTCCGTGGTGGCCGCGCCGCTTCAGCGCAGCAAACGCATCGGCCGCCGTCAGACCATTGCCAACAATCAGAACGCGATCACCCGCTGCGATAGTATCCAGTGCAGCGTCCGCATTCACATCAGCGACCAGCTTCGGATGGCCGGCAAGCGGCTCCAGCACCCGCGGAAGGGCCGGTGGCGGATGGCTTGTCGCCACCACCACGATATCGGCGACGTGACTGTCGCCATCTGCGGTTTGGAGTTGCCAGCCTTCACCGTGACGGGCCACATGCTCCACGCGGCCGCGCCTATGTTCGATGATGCCCGCCTCCAGCAAGGGAGCGATCTCGGCGGCGACATAGGCACCGAAGACACGGCGCTGGGGATAGGCCTGGCCATCCGGCAGAACCGCAGCCGCATCACCCGCCAGCCCGTTGGTTTTCTCGATGTAACGGACAAAACTATCGGGATCATCGGGATAGAGTGTCATGCGCCCGGCCGGCACATTGATCCGGTTGGCAGGTTCCGGCGTGGAATAGGCAAGCCCCGAGCCGAGCGTCTCCCTCGGTTCAAAGACGACGATCCGTATCCCTTCCTGCCCTTCAATGGCGCGATGCAGATGAACGGCAAGCGCCGCCCCGCTAAATCCGCCACCGATAATGGCGACAATGGCATTCTTTCCGTTTACTGACATTTCAACTCGTGCAATCCCATCGGCACCCTTGCCTACGGAAAAAATCTACAACATTTGTCGATTTAGTAGCCTGCTGAAGTTCCAATTTTGGCGCACAGCGCGGAAAATTCATCCGCCGCACCTGTCATAAGGCGCCGGTTTCATCCCGGCACCGATCCCCTCTTCCGGGAGGGGCCGGGATGAGGCTGCTGCCTGTCCCAGCCCACGCGCAATTTTATTCCTCTGGTTAGTCTATAAAGAACATCAAGAAACTATCACCCACCTGCTGCACTCTTTATTCTCGGCTGCGACACATCCGGGAGTTCAGTATGAGCAAGACCATCCGCTTCAATGCCTTCGACATGAATTGTGTAGGGCATCAGTCGCCAGGCCTTTGGGCCCATCCGCGCGACAAGTCCTGGAAATACAAGGATCTCGATTATTGGCAGGATCTGGCCCGCACGCTGGAGCGCGGCGTGTTCGACGGCATCTTCATCGCCGATGTCATCGGCTACTACGACGTCTATAAGGGGTCGAACTATCACGCCCTTCATCAGGCCGCGCAGATACCGGTCAACGATCCGCTGCAGCTTGCCGCCCCGATTGCGCTGGCGACGGAACATCTGGGTATCGGCATTACCGCCTCCACCTCATTCGAGCATCCCTACACATTTGCGCGCCGGCTTTCGACCGCCGACCACCACAGCAAAGGCCGGATCGGCTGGAATATCGTGACCTCCTATCTGGAAAGCGGGGCGAAGAATATCGGCCAGGTTGGCCTTCGCCGTCACGACAACCGCTATGAAGTGGCCGCCGAATATATCGAAGTGCTCTACAAGCTTTTCGAGGGAAGCTGGGAAGAAGGCGCGGTGCTGCGTGACCGTGACCGGCGCATATTCACCGATCCCGCCAAGGTCCACGAGATCGGTCACAAGGGCAAATATTTCGAGGTGCCCGGCTATCATCTGAGCGAACCCTCGCCGCAACGCACCCCCGTTCTTTATCAGGCGGGCGCGTCAGGCCCCGGCAAGGCCTTTGCCGCCGAACACGCGGAATGCATCTTCGTGGCCGCCCCGACCCGATCGGTTCTCAAGCAGCATGTCGCGGAAACCCGTCGCCGCGTGGCCGAAGCCGGGCGTGACCCCAAGAAGGTCTATATCTACACGCTGGTCACCATCATCACCGACGAGACGGATGAAAAGGCGCAGAAGAAGTTCGAAGAATACCGCGATTATGTCTCCTATGACGGCTCTCTGGTCTTCATGTCCGGCTGGAGTGGCATCGATTTCGGCCAATATGCGCCAACGGACCAGGTGCGGAAGGTCGAGACCAATGCAATCCATTCCTTCGTCGAACACATCGCCGGCGGCGACAAGTCCTGGACAATCGACGAACTGGCGAAATTCGGCGGCATCGGCGGGATGGGACCGGTCTTCGTCGGTTCCCCTTCGCGCATTGCCGATATCCTGCAGGAATGGGTGGATGACACGGACGTCGACGGCTTCAACCTCGCCTATGCGGTGACACCCGACAGTTTCGAGGATGTGGTCGGTTATATCGTCCCTGAACTCCAGAAACGCGGTGTTTATCCCACGGCATACAAGCCGGGCACACTACGGGAAAAGCTTTTCGGCGATGGCGACTATCTGGCGACCAACCATCCGGCCAACCGCTATCGCGACATTGAAGCAATCAAGCGGGAAGAGGCGGAGGCGGCCGGCGCGATACCAAAGACTGCCGCGGTCTGAAGAGGCCTGCCATCCGGGCCGTCTCGCGCCTGTGATCTAAAAACTTCTTCCCCGCGCCGCCCCTTACGGGGCGGTTCATGCATATGCGGTCGCCTTCCGATTGGCGAAGCCGATGGCGAGTACAAGGAAGATCAGCAGTCCCGTACCGACCTGCTGCCAGTAGAAATTCAGGCCCGACAGCAAAAGACCATTGGCGACGATGCTGAGCAGCAGAACACCGAGAACAGTGCCGGGCACGTTCGGCCGTCCCCTTGGATCAAGCGTTGTGCCGATGAAGGTTGCGCCGATCGCGTTCAGCAGGAATGCGTTGCCGGATGACGGGATGTAGACGGTCACCGTCGAGGTAACAATGAGCCCTGCAATGGCGGTGACGGACGCCGCCAGAACATAGACCGCCGCCACATGACCGGAAAGCCGGATGCCCGAATAACGGACGACACTGGCCTGGATTCCGGAGGACACGACGACGCGGCCAAAGCGCGTGCCGGAGAGGATGATCCAGGCAGCGATGACCACGGCGAACGCGACAATCAAGGAAACGGAAACACCGAACAGGTTGCCATGACCGAGGAACCGAAAGGCTTCGGGCACGCCGGCGGGAGGCAGATAGACGGGATTACCGCCATTGGTCAGCAATTGCTGGATGCTGCGGCCGACGAACAGGGTGCCGAGCGTGGCGAGGAAAGGCGAAATGCCGATGCCCGCAATGAGAATGGCGTTAAAAATGCCGACCAGCGCACCGGCCGCAAGCCCCGCCAGCACAGCAATTGCCACTGGCTGCCCCGCAAGAACCAGCGACACGAATGCGAAACTCGCGAAATCGATCGCGGCGCCGACGGAAAGATCGATGCCGCCGGAGGCCACGACAAAAGTCATGGCGATGGAGACGATTGCCAGCAGCACGAAATTATTGACCAGCACGCTGATGAGGTTGGTCGTCGTCAGAAATCCGGGCGCAAGACTCGCGAACAGGCCAAAAACGATTAACAGAGCCGACGGTAGCGCAAAGCGCGCGACCGTTCGCACGGCAGAGATGAACACAGCTTTATTGCCCGGGGCGATGGCAGCAGACGACATATTAGCGGTTCTCCCGACGCAAAAGGGTCGTGGCGGACACGACGAGCAGGATCAGGAGACCCTGAACGCCGCTCACCAGCGTGCTGGAAATGTTGAGAAGCTGAAAACCGTTGACGAGGAAACCGACGAAAAGAGCCGACAGCAGCGTGCCGGTCACCGTCGGCACCAGACGACGTGAAAAGACGGAGCCGAGAAGCGCAGTGACCACCACGGGCAGGAGCATTTCACCGGAGCCGGTGGTGCTGCCGCTAAGGTAGGACACGGACAATATGCCAGCGAAACCGCCGAACAGACCGCTCGTCACGAATGCGCCAGCCACGAAGGATTTTACCGGCAGCCCGGCAGCCCGCGCCGCCTCGGGAAATTCGCCCACGGCATAAAGCCGCAATCCGAGGGGTGTATATTGCACCACCGCTGCCACGAGCCCGGCAAAAAGAATGAGGACATAGGCCAGCACCGGTATTCCGGCAGCACCCGTGGCGGAAAGGGCCGACAGGAATTCGGTGGAGGCCGGGATGACGGTATTCTGCGTCAGAACCAGTTCGAGCCCGGCCACGACATTCATCACCGCCAGCGTCGCCAGAAGCGGTACGATGCCGACGACCGTGACGGCGAGCGCGTTCACGGCACCGATTGCGGCCCCCGTCGCAAGCGCTCCGACAGCGGCTGCGGCATCACCATATCCGGCCTGCGTCAGCGTAGCGTAAACCGCCGCGCTCAATCCCATATTCGCTGCCAGCGACAGATCGATGCCCCCCGTGACCACGTTGGAACCGCCGGCAATGATCACGATCGTCAGCCCGATGGCGAGAACGCCGCCAATGGCCGATTGCGCCAGCACGTTGCCGATATTGCCCACCGACAGGAAAAACGGGGCCGCAAGCGAAAAGAAGGCAAAAACCGCAACAAAAACCGCAAGCGCGCCGCCGCGCAGGGCAAAGGTCGCAAGCCTGCGACGGATATTGCCTTCGCGCGAAAACCGGACGGGCGCCTGCTGCGGGAAATTCAGATCGTGAGGCGCGGTGGACGCGGCGTCAGCGACTGTGAGTATGGGCGTCCGAAGCACCTGTGACCTCCGATAGAATTTGTTCCTGCCGCGTGTCTTTCGAAATGAACTCGCGTGTGATCCGTCCGCGGAAAAAGACCAGAACCCGGTCCGTTATGCCCAGAAGCTCCTCGATATCGGAGGACAGGACGATGACGCCGGCGCCACGCGCCGCGAGTTCGCCGATCAGCGTATAAATCTCGACCTTGGCGGCGATATCGACCCCGACTGACGGCTCATCGAGAAGATAGATTTCCGACTGACGGCTCAACCATTTGGCGATTGCGACCTTCTGCTGGTTGCCACCGGAGAGGGTTCTGACCAGCGCATCCGGACCTTCCGTTTTGATCTGCAGCCGCTTGATCAGATCTTCGGCCTGGCGCCGCTCCTCTGTCTTTTTAAGGAATCCAAGACGGGAAAAGCGGCCGAGACTGGCAAGGCTGGTGTTTTCAGCAACGGTGAGATCGAGCGCGACGCCGTCGCGACGACGATCCTCGGGAACGAGCGCCAGTCGTCGCGCCGCCGCATGTGCCGGGCTTGAAACTGTTGTCGTCTGGCCGCCGGCTTCAATTGTGCCTGATGATGGCGTCTCAAGTCCGAACAGGGTGCGGATGAGTTCTTTCGCGCCCGAGCCGACCAGTCCGGCGAGGCCAAGCACCTCGCCTTTCCTTAGCGTAAAGCCGACATCCGAATATTTATCGGCAAGCGTGAGAGCTTTCACCGACAGGAGGACCTCACCCGGAACAAGCCGGGGCTTGGGGTAAAGCTCGGCGATATCACGATTGACCATCAGCGCGCCGATTTCGGCGGCGGATGTCTCGGCGACAGGCAGGGTCGCGACATCGCGGCCGTTGCGCAGAACCGTCACCGTGTCGCAGATATCGACGATCTCACCCAGATAATGCGAGATATAGATCACGGTTATGCCGTCCTCCCGCAGCCGCCGGATCAGCGAGAACAGGAGCTCCGCCTCCCGCCGCACAAGCGCTGCGGTGGGTTCGTCGAACACCAGCACCTTGGGATTGTCGATGAGCGCGCGCGTGATCTGGATGATCTGTTTTTCCGCTGCCGAAAGATCGGAAATCAGCGCCGAATTCGGCAGGTGCAAACCGAAATAGCGCTCAAGCACCTCGGCGGCACGACGGCGCATCAGGGTGCGGTCAAGAAACGGCGTCCCTTTGATCCGCGGTTCACGCGCCAGAAAAAGCGCTTCGCCCACCGTGAATGTCGGCACCAGCAACCGGTCCTGATGGATGAAATGGATGCCGAGCTTTTCCACCAGATGCGGCGTCAACCGATTGTGGGACTTTCCATCGATCTCGATTGAACCGCCATCCGCCCCGTGCAAGCCGGCCAGCAACTTGATGAGGGTCGATTTACCGGCGCCATTCTGGCCGACGAGACCGTGAACGGTGCCGCGACGCACGGCAAGCGACGCACCGGACAGCGCCTGAGCACCGCCAAAGGATTTGGTAATATCGCGCAGACGAATGATGTCGTCCGTCTCGCGGGCCTCGACCGGATGCTCCGGATATGTTGCGACAGCCACGGCAAATTCTCCATGCACGACGACGGTTCAGATCATCCGAACCAGGACCTGAAGGCGCGAAGCGGCTGCATCGCGCCTTGCGGGTTCATACCTCAGCCGATGCCGAGCTTTTTGGAGACCTCGCCGACATTCCCCTTGTTGGCGATGAGCGCCGGTACATAGGTTTCGCGCGGTAGGGTTTCGCCGGCCAGATAACGGGCGACATTGCGGATGGCCGTTCTGCCGAGTTCGGCTGGCTGCTGGGCGACATCGGCCGCAGCGGGAGAGTTGGGATCGGCAACAAGCTGGAGAACCTCTGGGCTGCCATCAACACCATAGGTCTTGATTTCCGTGCGGCCCGCCGCGACCAGCGCCTGCGTTGCCCCGAGCTGCGGAATATCCCAGGCCGACCAGATCGCCTTGATCGAGCCCTTTTCCGGATATTTGCTCAGAATTGCGGTGATCTGCGTAAAGGCATCCTGCACCGTGTTCGGAATGACGTCGCGCAGTTCCGGCTGGATGATTTTCACCTTGGGGAAATATTTCGTGACGTTGACGAGCTGGTCATAACGGATGGCGCAGGGCGTCACCCCGTAAAAACCGTTGAACACGACGATATTGCCTTCGCCTCCGATGTCGGAAACAAGCTGCAGCGCCAGATCCTTGCCGATGCCCCAATTGTCCGATGTGGCATTGTTCAGCGAATTGGTCGAGCCGACATCGATGGTAAAGACGGGAATGCCCGCATCGCGCGCCTTTTTCAACCAGGGATCGATGACGCTCAAGGTGCCCAGAAGCTGCACGATCGCATCCGGTTTCTGGGCGATCAACGTCTGGAGCTGCGATACCAGCTTGCCGTCGTTGCGGCTGGCGTCAACCGCGATCGGCTCACCGCCAAGGCGTTTCACTTCCTCGATCTGGGCATTATAGGCCTGAAGATCGAAGAAATGATCCGTACCCGTGGCGCTGATGCCGATGCGCTTGCCCTTCAGGGAAAGCTCCTGCTCGGCGAAAGCCTGCGAACCGGAAACGGCCTGTGTGCCAATGGCCGCAGCGGTGACCGCCGCCAGTTTCAGGAGATTGCGGCGGTTAAACCCGGAGAAAATATCTTCTGTCATGTGCGTCCCCAAAATAGATATAATCCATAAATAAAATATGGAATATGGTGCCAACAGAGAGGATTTTCCAAATGCGGGCCGATGCGGAAAAATTTTAAGCCGGTGAGCAGGCTTGATTGGGTTCCGCCAATAAGCGGAACCGCAACTCATTTCATCGGGCTTTCACCTTTTGTCCCGCCGGCGTCAAGTTCGGAGAATGGTGGCAGTCGCTGTTCGAGAAAAAGCAATGGCCTCTTCTCGTTACCCAATCCGAGACCTACAGGCCCGTGATGGTGGGGCTGCAATATTTCTTCCAGCTCAATACGCCCTGGGGTGAGGTCATGGCCTATCGCACCATCATCACCCTGCCGGTGCTGATCTTCTATCTCTGCCCGCAGAGGCTGTTCATCTCCAGTATCGCCGCGAGCGGGATAAAGGGATAAGGCCTCGGCATGAATTCACAATTTCTTGCGGTTGCACTTCGGAGCAATATCGCCTTGTTTGTAGACTCGAAATCTTCATGGGGAGAGAAACGATGTCGATAAAAACAACAATGCGCGCCACTCTGCTGGTCGGATCGCTTTTGATTGGCGCCAATTCGGCACTTGCAGAAACAGTTCTGCACCGCGGCAATGCCGGCGAACCGCAGACGCTTGATCAGGCACAGACCTCGATCAACATCGAAGAATTTATCCTGAAAGACCTTTATGAAGGTCTGACCATTTACGATGCGGCCGGCAAGATCGTGCCCGGCACGGCGGAAAGCTGGACGCTGTCTGACGATGGCACCGTCTACACGTTCAAACTGCGTGCGGATGCGAAATGGTCGGACGGTACGCCGGTAACGGCGGGAGATTTTGTTTTCTCCTACCAGCGCGTCGAAGATCCGAAGACCGCAGCGAAATATGCCAATATTCTTTACCCGATCAAAAACGCTGAAAAGATCAACAAGGGCGAAACGCCGGTTGACCAGCTTGGCGTCAAGGCGGTGGATGACAAGACCCTTGAGATCACACTCGAGCGCCCGACACCGTTCATCCTTGAGCTCCTCGCGCACCAGACGGCTCTGCCGATCTCGAAGGCGAGCTACGAAAAGAACGGCGCCAACTTCGTAAAGCCCGGCGTCATGGTCTCGAACGGTGCCTACAAGCTCGAAACGCATGTTCCCAATGACAGCTTGACGGTGGTCAAGAATACCAATTTCTGGGACGCCTCGAACACCAAGATCGACAAGGTCATCTTTTATCCGATCGACGACCAGGCCGCATCGGTTCGCCGTTTCGAAGCCAAGGAAATGGACCTCGCCTACAATTTTTCCGCGGACCAGATCGACCGGCTGCGCACGTCCTATGGCGAGCAGGTTCACGTTTCGCCGACGCTTGCGACCTACTACTACACCTTCGATACACGCGAGGCGCCTTATGATGACGTGCGTGTCCGCCAGGCGCTCTCCATGGCGGTAGACCGCGATTTCCTCGCCAAGGAAATCTATAGCGGCTCCCAGATTCCGGCCTACTCCATGGTTCCCCCGGGCATGGATTCCTACGGAGAGCCGGCAAAGGCCGATTTTGCCACACTATCGCAGCTTGATCGCGAAGACGAAGCCCTCAAGCTCATGAAGGAAGCGGGTTACGGTGAAGGCGGCAAGCCGCTTTCCATCGAAATCCGTTACAACACCAACCCGAACCATGAGCGCGTCGCGACGGCCATCGCGGACATGTGGAAGAACACCTTCGGCGCAAAGGTGTCACTGGTGAATCTCGACGTCGCCTCGCATTACGGCTACCTTCAGGAAGGCGGTAAGTTCAACGTGGCGCGTGCCGGCTGGGTTGCCGACTATGCGGATGCGGAAAACTTCCTCGCCCTTTCGGTATCCTCCAACAAGACCTTCAACTATTCCAAGTTCAACAATGCGGAATATGATGCGCTGATGCAGAAGTCCTATGACGAGAAGGACCCTGCGGCCCGTTCCAAGCTGCTGCATGAGGCGGAAACCATCCTCATGAAGGAACAGCCGGTTGCCCCGCTGCTGACGCAGGCCGATCTCTGGCTGGTTTCAAACCGCGTCAAGGGCTGGGTCGACAATGCTGCCAACGAACACCTCAGCCGCTTCCTGAGCGTTTCCGAATAAGCAGCGCTGGCACGGTGGCCAACACCACCGTGCCATGCCGGAGCCCGAAAAACCATGATCTCGTTTATTCTGCGCCGTTTGGCGAGCGCCGTGCCGACCCTGTTTATCGTCGTCACGATTTCGTTTTTCCTGATGCGTTTCGCACCGGGTGGCCCGTTCAATCTCGAACGCCCCCTGCCGCCGCAAACGATGGAAAACCTGATGAGAACCTATCATCTGGATGAGCCATTGTGGCGCCAGTATCTCATCTATCTCGGCAATGCCGTCACCGGCGATTTCGGTCCGAGTTACATCTACAAGGACAATACCGTCGCGCAGTTGATCGGCAAGGGCCTGCCCTATTCGCTGGAACTCGGCAGCTATGCTCTTCTGCTGGCGCTGGTGGGCGGCGTTCTCGCCGGCACCCTGGCCGCGCTCAGGCAGAACAGTGTCTTCGATTTCTCGATCATGTCCATCTCGACAATTGGCGTCACCGTGCCGAACTTCGTTGTCGCGCCTGTTCTCACGCTGATCTTCGCCGTCATGCTCCGGCTCCTGCCCGCAGGCAGCTGGGGTGACGGATCGCTCAGATATCTCATCCTTCCGATGATCGCGCTCGCTTTGCCGCAGCTTGCCGTCATCTCGCGTCTGACGCGCGGTGCGATGATCGAGGCTCTGCGGATGGACCATATCCGCACTGCCAAGGCTTACGGCCTGCCAGCCCGCAGCGTGGTGGTGTTCCATGCCATGCGCGCGGCCATGCTGCCCGTCGTTTCCTATCTCGCGCCCTGCGCGGCAGCCCTGCTAACGGGTTCGGCGGTCATCGAGACGATCTTCACGATCCCGGGGGTCGGGCGTTATTTCGTTCTTGGCGCCATCAACCGTGACTATACGCTGGTGATGGGAACCGTGGTTCTCGTCGCCATTTTTGTCATCGTGTTCAATCTCGCGGTCGATATCCTTTATGGCCTGCTTGATCCGAGGGTCAGACATGACTGATATTTCCGGCAATCTTGCCCATCAACCGCTGGTGAAAAGCCGAAGCCTGTTCCAGCTGGCAGCCCTGCGTTTCAGACGAAACAAGGCCGCCATGGCGGGTTCCGTCATGCTCGTGCTGATTACGCTTTTCTCCTTTATCGGCCCGCATTTCCTCGCGCATACCTATGACCAGGTGTTTTCATCCTATGTCTCTGTGGCGCCAAGCCTTGAGCCGCGCCCGGACGTGAACAACCTCCAGGGGGTGATGGAGGGCGTCGCCGGCCGGGCACGCGTGGAGTTGAAGGAATTTTCCGTGGAAGGACAGACCTTCACGGCAACCGTCACCTCCAGCAGCCCGATCGACCCGCGCACGACACGTTATTTCGACCGCGCCAACGAATTTGAAAACACCAGGGTCGTGGCCACCGAAGACGAGGGGCGCACGCTGAGGCTGGAAGGCGACGTCAACCGCGAATATTTCCTCTTCGGCACGGATTCGAACGGTCGCGACCTGCTGGCCCGCGTGATGCTGGGGGGACAGATATCGATCGCCGTCGGCGTTCTGGCCAGCCTCGTTTCACTCGGAATCGGCGTTCTCTACGGCGCGACGGCGGGATATATCGGGGGGCGTGTCGACAATGTGATGATGCGTTTCGTCGAAATCCTCTATTCGCTGCCCTTCGTCTTTCTGGTGGTCGTTCTGGTGGTGTTTTTCGGCCGCAGCTTCATCCTGATCTTCCTGGTGATTGGCGCCGTGGAATGGCTCGATATGGCGCGTATCGTGCGTGGCCAGACGCTCGCTTTGAAGCGGCGTGAATTTGTGGGGGCCGCACAGGCTTTGGGTTTGAGCGACTGGCAGATCATCCGCCGTCACATCATCCCGAATACGATCGGGCCCGTCGTCGTGTTCGTCACGGTCGTCGTACCCAAAGTCATTCTTCTGGAAAGCTTCCTCTCCTTCCTCGGCCTTGGCGTGCAGGCGCCGCTGACGAGCTGGGGGGCGCTGATTTCCGAAGGTGCCAACAATATCCAGTCGGCCCCGTGGCTACTGATATTTCCGGCGATCTTCTTCGTGCTGACCCTGTTTTCGCTCAATTTTGTGGGCGATGGGTTGCGTGACGCACTCGATCCCAAGGATCGTTGACATGAATACGACATCTGAAACCATCCTCACCGTGCGCACTCTCAAGGTCGATTTCACGACGCCGGACGGCAAGGTGAACGCCGTCAAGGGCATCAATCTCGACGTCAAACAGGGGGAAACGCTTGCCGTCGTTGGAGAATCCGGTTCCGGTAAAAGCCAGACGATGATGGGCATCATGGGGCTGCTTGCATCCAACGGTATGATCGAGGGCTCGGCAAAATATCGAGGGCGCGAGCTGATCGGCCTGCCGGTCAGCGCGCTGAACGATATTCGCGGCGCGAAAATCACCATGATTTTCCAGGAGCCTATGACCTCGCTCGATCCTCTCTACCGGATCGGCGCGCAGATCGCCGAACCGATCCTCTACCACAGGGGTGGCAGTAAGAAGGAAGCGCGCGCACGCGTCCTCGAACTCCTGAAGCTCGTGGGAATTCCTGACCCGGAGCGGCGTATAGACAGCTACCCCCACGAGCTTTCCGGTGGCCAGCGTCAGCGTGTGATGATCGCCATGGCTCTCGCGAACGAGCCGGACATTCTGATTGCCGATGAGCCGACCACTGCGCTTGATGTGACGATCCAGGCGCAGATCCTCGACCTTCTGAAGTCGTTGCAGCAACGCTTCGGCATGGCCATCGTCCTGATCACGCATGATCTCGGCGTGGTCCGCCATTTCGCCGATCGCGTCGCCGTCATGCGCCGCGGCGAGATTGTCGAGTCCGGCACAACGGAAGATATCTTCGATCGCCCGCAGGCGGACTACACCAAGATGCTACTCGATGCCGAACCCCGCGGGCACAAACCGGCCGTCGGCACAGAGGCGCCGGTCGTCCTCTCCGGCCGGAACGTGACGATCGACTATAAAATTCCGGGCGGCTTCCTGGCGAAATCGAGCAGGTTCCGGGCTGTGGACGACGTCAATATCAGCCTTCGCCAGGGACAGACCATCGGTATCGTCGGCGAATCCGGATCAGGCAAGTCGACACTCGGTCGAGCGCTTCTGCGTCTTATCGTGGCTGATGGCCGCATTTTCTTCGGCGAGAGGGAAATCACCGGACTTGACCGAAAGGCAATGCGGCCCTTGCGGCGGCATCTGCAGCTTGTATTCCAGGACCCCTACGGCTCGCTTTCGCCGAGACAGACGGTCGGAGAGATCATCACCGAAGGCCTGTTTGTGCATGAGCAACGCTTGAGCCGGGCGGAGCGAGACAAGCGGGCAATCGCAGCACTGAAAGAAGTCGGCCTCGATCCCGCAGCCCGCAACCGCTACCCTCACGAGTTTTCAGGCGGGCAACGCCAGCGTATCGCAATCGCCCGCGCGATCATCCTCAAGCCGGACGTCGTCATTCTTGACGAACCCACATCCGCGCTGGACCGATCCGTTCAGGGACAGGTTATCGACCTGCTGCGTGATCTGCAGAAGACACATAGCCTTTCCTACATCTTCATCAGCCACGACCTTTCTGTCATCAAGGCCATTTCGGATTACGTCATCGTCATGAAAAACGGGAAGATTGTGGAAGAGGGCGAAACCGACGCCATATTCAACAGGCCGGCGGCTGAATATACCGAAACACTCATCAAATCCGCGTTTTCGGCGGAAGTGGCACGCTAGGTAATCGCCCGGCCGTGCCGGGCCGTCTCTTAATAAAGCCGGCCGCTTCAAGGTGAACAATGTGGTGAATGAGGCCCTCGATAAGCTGGAGCAACGGGGCGTGCCCGGCCTTCATCCGCTCCGCCTGCCATCCAGGCTAAGGCGTTTCAAGCGATGATCTCATCTCCTGATCGGCACGGACGGCCGCAGTCAGGAAGTCAAGCACGGTTCTTACGCGCAGCGAGATGTGGCGGCGTGAGGCATAGACCACGTTGATCGGTAAGCGGACCGGTGGAAAATCCGGCAAGAGATTGATCAACCGCCCCTCGCGGAGATCCGCCTCAACCACGATATGCGACAGGATTGCGAGGCCACCGCCGCCGAGAACGGCGCGATGAACGGCCGTCGCATTGTTACAGGTCAGCCGGGGCGTCAACGAAACACGGATTTCCTCGGCACCGCCGGAAAAGCTCCATACCCGCCGATCTCCGCCCCGAACGTAACAGATACAGTCATGCAACACGACCTCGAAAGGATGGGATGGTTCCTTGCGGCCCTGCAGGTAGTCGGGCGAAGCAACCAGAAAGGCGGTCGTCCAGCCAATCCGCCTGAAAATCAGGCCGGCATCCGTGATCTCGCCAATGCGGACTTCAAGATCGATCCCATCTCCGACAAGATCCGACGGCTCCTCGCGGGTCATCAATTCGACGCTCAAACCGGGATGTGTACGTAAAAGCGCGGGCAAACGTTCGCTCAGATAAAGCCCGAGCGGAGCCGGCAGGCTCAACCGGACTTTCCCGGCAACCTTTTTCCCGTCGCTCGTCGCACTTTCACCCAGCGCATCGACAGCCTCGATGACCCGCTGCGCCATCGGGATCATCCTTTCCCCTTCGATCGCAAGCGCCAGCGCGCTCGTGGAGCGATGAAACAGGCGGACGCCATAATGACCTTCAAGGGCAGATATCTGTCGGGAGATCGCCGGTTGGGTCAGACCCAGATCGAGAGCTGCCGCTGAAAACGACCCTGTCTCCGTGACCCTGAGGAAACTTCGCAAGGCAGAAACGACATCCATTGCAGCCTCCCCATAACGTTTGCGCATGAGCCTTATGCCTCATGCTTAGTCCGGTTTCGGTTGCCTGTCCAGCAATTAAGGATATTTTATGTCCTTAATAAAGGAGAGAACGATGACACAGCGCCTTAACTACGCAGCCCAGTCCCCGAGTTTTTCAAGAAATTGTCCGATCTCAGCATGTCGCTGAAGGACAGCGTGATCGAGCAAAAGATCCGCGATCTCGTTAACATCCGCGCCTCCCAGATCAATGGTTGCGGCTTCTGCCTCGACATGCATGTCAAGGAAGCCAAGATTCACGGCGAAAGCGAACTGCGCCTTTATCACGTCGCTATCTGGCGCGAATCCAACCTTTTCATTCCACGGGAGCGCGCAGCCCTTGCCTGGACGGAAACGGTTACCGAACTGCCGGAGGGCGGCATCCCCGACGAACTCTACGAGCGCGTCCGCGGCCAGCTTTCGGAGAAGGAAATCTCGGATCTGACCTTCTCAATCATGACGATCAACGCCTGGAATCGCGCCAGCATCGCCTTCAAGGCCGTCCCCGGTTCTGCCGACAAGCTCTATGGCCTCGAGAAGGCCGGCCTCAGCTGAGGTGGGAGACGATCGTATTTTCCAGACAACAGGGTGGCGTCAGCGGGTCTGACAAAGGAGACATCATGAAAATCGTTATTATCGGAGGAACCGGCCTGATCGGTTCGAAGACGACCGAACGCCTGCGGGCCAAGGGACACGAGGTCATCGCCGCCTCGCCCAATACGGGGGTCAATACCATTACCGGCGAGGGCCTCGCAGATGCGCTCGCCGGGGCCGACATCGTGCTCGACCTCGCCAACTCTCCTTCGTTCGAGGACAAGGCGGTGATGGAGTTCTTCGAAACCTCGGGCCGCAATCTGCTTGCCGCGGAGAAGGCGGCAGGCGTCAAGCATCACATCGCCCTTTCGGTGGTTGGAACGCAGAGGCTTCAGGACAGCGGTTATTTCCGTGCCAAATTGCAGCAGGAAAAGCTGATCCGGGACGCCGGCATTCCCTATACGATCGTGCACTCCACCCAATTCATGGAATTCCTCGGAGGCATTGCCCAATCCGGCATGGTGGATGGGAAGGTGCATTTGTCACCGGCCTTCGTGCAGCCCATCGCTTCCGACGACGTTGCCGAAGCGATGGGCGACGTGGCCCTGGGTCTCCCTGTCAACGGCATAATCGAAATCGCCGGCCCTGAGCGCTTCCGGCTTAACGAACTGGTTGCCCGTTATCTGAAGGCCACGTCGGATGCCCGCGACGTGGTCGCCGATCCCGACGCGAAATATTTCGGGGCCCGCCTGGAAGATGGAACGCTGGTTTCCGATGACGCCCCACGTCTCGGCAAGATCGGCTTTGAACAGTGGTTCGCCACGTCTTCGCGCAAATAAGCGATGTTCTCAAACTCGTAAGGATGAATGCAATGATTAAAAGAACCCTCGCCGCGATTGGCATCGCCGCCCTTGCCACAGGCATTGCCACGGCACACGACGCGCCCGGCGGAGCAGCTTCGAAGGTCACGCTCGTTTACGAGCACGAACTGCCCAACGTACCGGGTAAAAGCCTCAAGGGCGTGCTGGTCGAATACGGCCCCGGCGGTTACTCCGATGCCCATACCCATCCGGATTCGGCCTTCATCTACGCGACGGTGCTCGAAGGCTCCATTCTCAGCCAGGTCAACGATGGTCCGGTGAAAGAATATAAAGAGGGCGAAAGTTTTTCGGAATATCCGGGTGACCGGCATGGGGTCAGCAAGAATGGCAGCGACACCAAACCCGCCAGGCTTCTCGCTGTTTTTGTGGTCGATACCGGTCAGAAGGATCTGACTTTCCCGATCAAGAAATAAGTCACGCAAGGGCCGGATGCCGCATTTTCATCCGGCCCTTTTCCATCTTCGCAGGAGAAACCGACATGTTTGCGATACCTGATATCGCCAGCTTTCTGATCATCGATGTGCTGGGCGTCGTTGGCATCGTCATCTGGCATCTGCAAGGGTCCAGGCGACCCACTGCGCGGTTGATCGTGCAGATCGGGTTCTTTGTCGCCATGACCCTTGTTTTCGCCTACGGCAATATCCTGCCGCACCGCATTCCCGCGAACGAGCGGGTAAGCGGCAGTGACATTGCGGGCGTCTCGGCGCGCGTCCTGTGGTGGGTGCATCTCGCCTGGGCAAGCATCGGCTTTGTCCGCCTCTACATCGTCCTCGATCGCCGGCCGCAGGAAGCCCGTCTGATACAGGACCTTATCGTTGCCGGCGTCTATCTGGGCGTCACGCTGTCCATCGTGGGTTTCGTCTTCGAAGCCCCCATCGGCACGCTGGTTGCAACCTCCGGCGTCGTTGCAATTATCCTCGGTCTGGCGCTTCAAAATACGCTCGGCGATCTATTCTCGGGAATAGCACTGACGCTCGGTCGCCCATTTTCCATTGGCGACTGGATTCAGCTTGCCGATGGTACAGAGGGACGCGTCGTCCAGAACAATTGGCGCTCGACGCAAGTGCTTACGCCGGCCAATAATCTGATCGTTCTTCCCAACAGCACGCTGGCCAAACTCGGCTTGACCAATCTCAACAGACCCGATGAGACCCATCTCATCGTCTTGCCCGTCCGCATCACCGCCGACAGGAGGCCAGCGGATGTCGAGACGATCCTGAGGTCGGCGATGCAGACCTGCCAATGCATAGTCCAGTCACCCGTCCCGATCGTCGCCCTCAAGGGTATCGATGCGGTCGCCATCGATATCGAACTCCAGTTTCGGGTGACGGCACCAGCCGCAAGAACGCCCGCGCGCAATGAGGTCATCGATGTCGTGCATCAACACTGCGCCGCGCATGGTCTATCCTTCGCAATGCCTGTCCAGAGCTATCTGCAACTGGCAAGACCGCGCCGGCATTGACGACGTGATGGGAAGATCAGCCGGACCTCTTCAGAACCCATTCGAAGGTGCCGGACCAGATTTCCGGCGCGATATCTTTTTCAAGTATCTTTCCAAGCTCGGCAAACGTCACACGGCGAAGTGCGTTACGCCAGGCTTCGTCAGCTTCCCACATGATGCGCGCGATCGCACAGGGACCGCTTTCGCAATAGCCTTCCGGGCGGCAAGGGTTGTTCGCCCGGATATTCTGGCAGACGAAAGTGCGGCCATTCCCTTCCACCGCTTCGACGACATCGAGAAATGTGATTTCGCTCGCCGCCTTTGCCAGCCGATAGCCGCCCGTCGGGCCAAGGGTTGTCCGGACGAGACCTGCCTGGGAAAGGGTCTGCAGCGCCTTCGACAGGTATTCCTTGGGAAGCCCATGAAGTTCGGCAAGCGCCTTGGTGGAGAGATATCGGCCTTCAGGGAGGCCCGAGAGGATGGCGCAACAGTGAAGTGCCCACTCGACTTGGCTCTTGAGGATCATGCAGGACATCCTACCGCAATCGTGCGGTGATTAAGGATATTCAATATCCCTATTTGCCGAGCTTGTAAATATCCGTAGCGGCCGCACCCTGGCAATCGATGACCGCAAAGCCTGCGGGGTGGAAGGATATCACCGTGTTGGCCATCCGCGTCGCGATCGTCATCGGCTCCAAACCGCAAGGAACCGCGTTAAAAACCACGGACTTACGGTTTTACGGTGCCAGGACCTTCCCAACCCCGCGGCTGCTCCGCCAGAAGCACAGCTTTTGCTTTATCATTGTTTTACAACACGTTAGAAAATCATCCCGCCGCTTCTTGACAGGGCAAACCATTTGATGTGATGGTATGCCATAATAAATAATATAAGAGAGCGGAGCTTAATATGAACTGGAACCAGATTTCCCGGAAATGCATAGCCGTGCGCGCCAAAGCCCTTATGGCGGGTGCCGCACTCACTGTTTTTGCCGGCACCGCCGTCGCCCAGGACTGCACGCCGAAAATATCCGACGACCATCTCATCAAGCCCGGCCACCTCGTCATGGCCACCAGCCCGACGTTGCCGCCCATGGCCTATGCCGACCAGCAGGGTGTGCTGAAGGGTTTGCGCATCGAACTCGGGTACGAGATCGCCAAGCGGCTCTGCCTGAAACCGGAATATATCAGCACCGAATATGCGACGATGGTGCCGGGCCTGCAGGGTGGCCGCTGGGACATGATCAATGCCGGCCTGTTCGTCACGGCGGAGCGGCGCAAGATCCTGTTCATGATTCCCTATGAAAACCTCGCCATCAGCATTTCCACGGCCGTCGGCGCGTCCGATCCCATCGCCAAGGTCGACGATCTCGCCGGCAAGGCCGTCAGCACCGATATTGGCGGCTATGCCGAGCGCAAGATCAAGGAACTCAACGAAGACTTCAAGAAGCGCGGTCTTGCGCCGATGACGATCAACCTGTTCGACAATTATGCGACGGTTTATCAGGCGCTGCGGGCCGGTCAGGTGCAGGCGGCCGTCTCCATCGATCCCGTCGCCAAGCAATATCAGGATCGCGGCGAATTCACCCATGCGCTGTCCGGCATGTATCCCACGCCCGGTTCGCTTTCCTTCGGCAGCAAGGATGTGGCCGACGCCGTTTCCGCCGCCCTGAAGGAGATGAGGGCCGATGGTTCGCTTGAAAAGCTGATGGGCGGTTATGGCGTCAGCATAGCGCCGGGTGACCTCGCCGTTCTCGGCCCGGAAGGCTGAATTTCATCCATCTGAACTGTCATCGTGGCGGGAAGCTTTCCGCCGCGACCGTTCCCGCATGAATTGGAGAAAGACGTGAAGGGTTGGAACTGGGAAGGTTTCTTCGAATATCTGACGAATTATTATCTGTTCGAGGGCGCGCTGGTGACGCTCGGCCTCACGGTCTTCGCCATGACGGCGGGCCTTGCGCTGGGCTTCGTCATTGCGGTGATGCGCATGTCGAAATACCGCATCCTGTCCGGCCCCGCCTATTTCTACACCTGGATATTTCGCGGCACGCCGCTTCTGGTGCAGCTCATCATCATCTATACCGGCCTGCCGCAGATCGGCATCAAGCTCACCGTCCTGCAATCCACCCTGATCGGCCTGTCGCTCTGCGAGGCCGCCTATCTCTCGGAGATCGTCCGCGCGGGTATCGCCGCCGTTCCGAAAGGCCAGATCAATGCCGCCCGCGCCATCGGCATGACCGAGGCGCAGGTGATGCGCTACATCGTTGCGCCGCAGGCCTTCCGCATCATCATTCCGCCGCTCGGCAATTCCGTCAACGGCGTGCTCAAGACGACGTCGATCGCCTCGATCATCTCCATGGAAGAGCTTCTGCGCCGCACGCAGGTGCTCATTCAGGAGAAATTCCTGGTTCTGGAGCTCTTCATGGTCGCGGCCCTTTATTACCTCGCCATGACGACCGCCTGGGAACTGATCCAGCGCCGCATCGAGAAGCGGTTCGGCAAGGCCTATGGCCCCATGTCCACTGACGCGCATTAAGGAGTGGCCTGATGTCGCAAGCAATCAGCATGATCGAACTGCAATCCGTCAACAAATGGTACGGGCCGAATTTTCAGGTTCTGACCAATTGCAGCCTGAATGTCGCCAAGGGGGAAGTCGTCGTCATCTGCGGTCCCTCCGGCTCTGGAAAATCCACTCTCATCAAATGCGTGAACGCGCTGGAGACGATCGGCAACGGCGTCATTACCGTCAATGGCGTGGAGGTGACAAATCCGAAGACCGATATGCCGAAACTGCGCTCCAAGGTGGGCATGGTGTTCCAGCATTTCGAACTTTTCCCGCATATGACGATCCTTGAAAATCTCTGCATCGGGCAGGAAAAGGTTCTGGGCCGCTCGCCGGCGGAAGCGCTCGCCAAGGCCAATGCGCTGCTGGAAAGGGTGGGCCTGACGGCGCATGCCAGGAAATATCCCGGCCAATTGTCGGGCGGGCAGCAGCAGCGCGTCGCCATTGCCCGCGCATTGGCGATGGACCCGGTTGCGATGCTGTTCGACGAGCCGACATCGGCGCTCGATCCGGAAATGATCAACGAGGTGCTCGACGTCATGGTCTCGCTCGCGCAGGAGGGCATGACGATGATGGTGGTGACCCATGAGATGGGTTTTGCCCGCAAGGTGGCGGACCGCATCGTCTTTATGGATGGCGGCGAGATCGTCGAGATCGGTGAGGGCGACAGTTTCTTCACCGATCCGAAAACCGATCGCGCGCGCTCCTTCCTGTCGAAAATCCTGGCGCACTAGGTTCATGCAGGCCGGAGCAAGCCCCGAAAACCCGCTTCGGCCATTCCGAACAACGCAGTCTGATAGTGGCGGAGAACCGCAATGATAAACCGTGTCCTGATGCCCCGCGAAATGCTCATCGGCGGCGGCAGCCGTTTCCGATTACCCGCTGTGGTAAAATCGCTGGGGGTCAATCGCCCGTTGCTGGTCTGCGATCCGGTGATGCAGAAGCTTGGTCATGCAGAGGCTCTTCTGCAGGCGCTTGCGGAGGAAGGTATCGCGGCGGCTGTCTTCTCCGACGTTGTTGAAGACCCGACGGACATATCCATCGCCGCTCTGGTGAAACATGTTGCCGATGGCGATCATGATGGCCTGGTTGCGCTTGGCGGCGGCAGCGCCATGGATACGGCCAAGGCCGGCGCCATCGTCGCCACGAGCGGTGAGAAGTTGAGCGCCCTCAAGGTGCCGCGCATCGTGGATTTTTCCGTCATGCCGGTGATCGCCATTCCCACGACGGCGGGAACCGGTTCGGAAGTGACCCGCGCCGCCGTCGTCACCGATACGGCTGCCAGCGAAAAAATGCTGATGCTCGGCACCGCCGCTTTGCCGGTCGCGGCCATCATCGATTATGAGCTGACGCTGACCTGCCCTTACCGGGTCACGGTCGATACCGGCATCGATGCACTGACCCATGCGCTGGAAGCGCTGGTCAACCGCAATGGCAACGCCCATTCCGAAGCGCTGGCGCTCTCCGCCCTGAAGCTGATCGGCGCCCATCTTGAAAGAGTGGCGAACGATCCGGAAGACCGGGATGCGCGTGAAGCGATGATGCTGGGCGCGACCCATGCCGGACTTGCCGTCTCCAACACCTCCACCGCGCTGATCCATGGCCTCAGCCGGCCGGTCGGCGCCTTTTTCCATGTGCCGCACGGCATGTCGAATGCGATGGTGCTGCCGCTGGTCACGCAGTTCTCGCTGAGCTCGGCTCTTTCCAATTATGCGGCAGCCGCGCGGGCGCTCGGCTGTGCCAGTGCGGCGGATAGCGACCAGATTGCCGGCACGAAGCTGGTGGAGGCTTTCATCGGCCTCAACAGGCGGCTGAAGGTGCCGACCCCGCAGGCATTCGGCATCGACAGGAGCCGCTATCTCGATCTCGTGCCTGAAATGGTCCGCCAGGGCCTCGCTTCCGGTACGCCGGCAAATAACCCGCGAGTGCCGACAGCGGCGGAAATGACGCGTTTATACGACCTCGCCTATGACGGTCGCATCGAAGAGTTCTAAGTCATAACGCCCTGCCAGAATTTACGATTTTCGATTTTTCGAAAGAGAATCGTCTGGCACCCGCGCTCCGATCAGGACACCCTCGCCGACCTTGATGTCGGCCATGATGGATCGTTTCCGGGGCTCTAGCCGGTCTGGATAATGCCTCTGGCGTCGAGCGCTGTGAGATCTTCTCTCAGGCGTACGGCCATATCCATCCGCTCATGAAGGATACTCATCACGCCCAGGTCGCCGTTATCGAGCTCTCGGAAAAATAAATAATGATGCTCATACCGGCTAAAATAGGCCTCGCGCGTGATGTCACCGGGAACGGCAAGCCTTTGGGGAAGGCGCCGCCAAAGCAGGTGGTTGTCGCAGAGACGCTGCAAATGCGCGTGCAGGCCACGTATATAGGTCTCAGCCTGCGCTTCGCCCCAGGCATCCACCGTATCACGCCAGATTTTATCCTGTGCGGCGTCGGCAGGCGCATAAAAGCGATAAGCTGTCATAACGAGCGACGCTTGTTTCGGCCGATGACATCGTCAGCCGAGACGGCTACAAACTGGCTATCATCCGCACGCATGGCGGGAGCAAGTTCCTTTTGTAGCGCATCCCATGCCTCGTCGCGGGTTTGTAGGTCACGCCGAATAAGCGCTCGAATATATTCGCTCGCATTCTCATAAAGACCTTCATCGCCAATCTGCTGCTGAATATGGTCCTGCAATGCGCCGCTGACCTTGACGTGAATGCTACCTGACGGCATGGCCTTTTCCTTTCGCTCTCCGCAACTATGGAAAGCGTAGCATATATTGTCAATATTCATCACGGCAAGCCAGCAACTCGCACAGGGCGCAAGGACGGTGTGGCGTCTCCGGTGGCAGCGCCAGCCGAAGCTAGTGCAGCCACTCGCAACGATAGGCGAGGACCGGCTCGGAAAATCCTTTCAGCCTGTAGCGATGACCATAGACGAGGACATCGGCGCCGCCATATTCCTGGAAGGTCTTGTCCGACATCAGGATCTGATCGCTCTGGGCGGCAGCGCAAAGCCTTGCGGCCAATTGCACGGTGGTGCCGAAGAAATCATTGCTGTCTTCGATTGGCTCACCACAATCCAGTCCGATGCGGATGTGAATGGGCTCGCCCTTGTCGCTGTTATAACGATGGAACTCGCGCTGGATATCAATGGCGCAATCGACCGCAAATGGCGTCGAGGAGAACACTGCCATTATGCCATCACCGGTGTGCTTGACCTCCCGTCCCGATCGTCGTCCCAGACAGCCACGCACCAGCGCATCATGCGCCCGGACGAGTTCCGTCGCCATACGATCGCCGAGGCGGGCCGTCATTTCGGTCGAACCGACAATGTCGGTGAAAAGGATCGCGCGGTGACCGGCGTCCATGTCTTTCAAAACAGGCCCGACCGCTACCGGATCCTGTATTCGCCCGAGAAACGCTTCTACGGCCGACAGGGCAACTTCCACGACTTCACTGGCGATAAAACCGTGGGCTTCCCGATGCACGCACTGTGCGGTTTCGGCATCCGGGGCATCCATAAGGCAAAAGGCAGTACCGCGCCTTTCATCAAACCAATAGGTCAAGAACCTGACGCCATACTGATCCTGAATGTTGAGATCTTTAAGATGTGCCGCGGCAATATCCGCCGCTGAAACTCCGGCAAGCTCGTGCCGGTCCATGAAGATAGGCATTGTTTCCTCCCGAGAGTATATCGTTGCCTCCTCTGCCGGCGAGTTTACGACTTCACCGAACGAGCGTCCATCGTTCTTACGGGTGACGCCGGACAGGAGGGAAGCACCGGAAAGAGCGATATTCGTTCGCGTTATACTTTCGGGGTTGCGGAGCCGAATGGCCTTTTACCTGCGTTTCACCATGCGCCGCAGCAGGGAACCGGATCGGGACTTGCGAGGAATGAGGTGGATATCGCTGACCAGCTTTGCGCCGCCGTCCCGACGTTCCAGCGTTATCTTTCGGCTGTGGAAGGCTTCAAGTTCGGCACGATGCGCCACGCTGATGATCGTGGCGTCGGGCAATTCATCGATCACCGTCTGCATCATCCTGTCCTGGCTCTTTTCGTCCAGAGCCGCGGTCGCTTCGTCCATGACGATGATATCGGGATCGTTCAGCAACAGGCGAGCGAAAGTCAGCCGCTGTTTTTCACCACCCGACAGCGTCTGGTCCCACGGCGCCTCCTCCTCCACCTTGTCCTTGAGGTGGCCAAGACCGACCTTTTCGAGAGCTTCCCCTATCTCTTCAAGCGTCCAGTTCTCGGCCGCCTGCGGATAGCAGACCGCCCGGCGCAATGTGCCGGACGGAATATATGGCCGCTGCGGCAACATGAAAAGCCGGCTGTCGGCGCGAAAACGCACGCTGCCCCCACCCCATGGCCACAGGCCGGCGATTGCCCGAACAAGCGTGCTCTTACCGGAGCCGGATTCTCCCGCGACAAGGACCCTTTCTCCCGGTCCGATTTCGACATCGGTTTCCTTGACGACGGCCGTCCCGTCGCCCAGCGAAACGGAAACATCCTTGAGGCTGAGCATTGTTTCGCCTTCCGTCTCACCACGCACGATCCGGCCAAGCGTATCGCTCTGTTCGGCCCGCTCGAGCCCGTCAAGCGACATCATCAGGGATGCAACGCGCCGTGCGCAGGCATTCCAATCCGCCAGCCGCGGATAGTTATCGACCAGCCAGCCGAAGGCGGATTGAACGATGGTGAAAGCCGATGCCGCCTGCATGACCTGACCGAGGGACATGCTTCCATCGAGAAACTTCGGCGCGCAGAGCAGAACCGGGACGACGGGCGCAATCAACATCGATCCATGCGACACAACGGTGGTGCGCATATATTGCTGCGCCATCTGCTTCCACTGGTGCCGAACATTGCGGAACCTCCTGTCGAGGTCGCTTCGCTCCTCCTCCTCGCCGCCAAGCAGGGCAATGCTCTCGCCATTTTCCCTGACCCTGGTCAGCGTGTAGCGGAACTCCGCCTCAAGCTGGTTCTTGACCTCGGAAACCCTGACGAAGTTCCGGGCGATCCATGCGATGGAGCTTGACGTGATCAGCGCGTAGATCACTGCCGCCACCACGAGAAAGCCGGGGATGGTGACCCATATCCCACCGATCGGCAGCGTCAGCGCACCGCCGATCGTCCACAGGACAACGATGAAAGTCGAGGCCGACACGAAGGCGGCGATGACGCCCGCTATGAAATCCACCGGCGCTTCGGTGGCGATCCGCATATCTTCCGAAAGCCTCGCCTCCGGGTTCTGGTGGTCGCCGTCAATCAGATTGAGCTGGTAATAGCGGCCATTTGCAGTCCACCGGGAGACCAGCACCTTCGTCAGCCACGACCGCCAGCGCCTCTGGATCCGCATTCGGACATAGACCTGCGATGTCACGATCAGCACGCTTCCCAAAACGAGCGGCGGGAATATGGAGGCGAGAAAATAAACCGTGGATGCATCGCGTTTTTCAATCGCGTCGAAAATCCCGCGATTCCAGACGTTGATGCCATATTGGAAACCGACATTAATGCCGATCATCACCAGCAGCCCGATGGAGAATGGCCATGCCAGCCCATCGCCGCGACGGCTCCAGAAACCTCGCGCGCTGATCCAGAAGCGCTTCAGCAGATATTTCTTGCGAGCCTGCTCGGCCTCCTCGGGTGTCAAACCCAGAGCAGGTTCTTCCGCCGGCGGAATGGGATCATCGGCGGCGGCGGCGTTAGCATGTGAATTCTCTGCACCATTCTGGCCGGTGCCATCGACTGGTTTCGGGTTTGCGTCAGCATCGGTCATGAACGCTTAAACGAGTGGCGGTTTGAAAAGTTGCAGGTCAGGAACGCGTACCGAGCTGATAGCGGGCGGAACATGACCGGCCCGCGTTCCGCACAGCGCCCGCTTGCTTTCCAGTCAGGCCACGGCCCTGAGATGCGCGCATGCAAGCGTGACCGTTGTGCGGCGCACAAGTTTCGGACGAATAGGCATGAATTTCGGATTTTTAGGTACATATCATCCGAAAAAATTCATCTAAGACTCTCTCAACTCAAGGAGAGACAACATGACGGACACGACATCACAGTTTGACGGGACGACGATTCCCCTTGATACCGACGAGCAACCCGCGTGGACTGCGGCAACGTGGTTCGCGGTTCTTTCGATGGCGGCCACCAGCTTTGCGCTGGTATCGGCCGAGTTTCTGCCAGCGGGACTTCTGACGCCCATGGCGCGCGATCTCGGGATCACCGAAGGTACGGCCGGGCAGGTCGTCACGGCCACCGCTTCCGTAGGCGCGGTGGCGGCTCTGCTGAGCAATGTTCTCATCGGCAAGCTGAACCGAAAGACAGTGCTTGTCGGCCTGAGCGTGCTGGCGATCGCCTCCAACGTTCTCGCATCCTTCGCGACCGATTTCTGGCTGTTGCTGGTAGGCCGGGCCGGGCTGGGCATCGCGCTCAGTGGTTTCTGGGCGCTGTCGGTTGCCGTTGTCTCGCGGCTCGTCGGTGCGAATTCGACCGGGCGCGGCATGGCTATCGTCACCCTCGGCGTTTCGCTCGCCACCATCGCCGCCCCTTCGATGGGTGCCTTGATCAGCGACTGGCTGGGATGGCGCATCGCCATGTCGATGACGGCGGGGCTTGCTGTCATTGCCATGCTGCTGCAGGTCCTTAGCTTGCCGTCGCTGCCGGCAAGTACCAGCAACAGTCTTTCCGACGTTTTCCGGCTGACGCGGCGGCGCAGTGTCCAACTGGGGATGCTTGCAATCCTGTTGCTGATGACGGGCCATTTCGCCGGCTCGGTCTATGTGCGTCCTTTCCTGGAACAGGTGACGCTGCTTGGGACCAAGCCGATTGCACTCGCACTGCTCGGGTTTGGCGTCGCCTCCGTGATCGGCAATGTCGCGGGGGGCCGAATGGCTGACACCAGTATCCGCCTCGCACTCACCGTCACCGCCGCCCTGATGGCATTTGCGACGCTCGCCCTCGTTCTCTGGGGCGCTCATACCGGTGCCGCATTTGCTCTCGTTGCCCTCTGGGGCCTTGCCTTCGGCATGGCGCCCGTCGTACTGCCGACCAACCTCTCCCGCGGCGCCCCCGACGCCCTGGAAGCAGCAGGCAGCCTGATGGTCGTTTCTTTTCAGGTGGCTATCAGTATCGGTGCGGTTTTCGGCGGCTACATCGTCGATTCCTACGGCGCGACTGCTCCTTTGGCTCTGACTGCGATCCTGGCTGCAGCCACCGCCGCTCTCGCCTTGCTGCAGCGCGCTGACTAAGCGCTGCGGCAAACGGGTGGCGGTTTGCACAAACCGCCACGTAAACACGGGTCAAAAATCAGCAAGACTCCTGCCTTGCGTCACTCCACCTTTGCGTTACGCTTGCGCAGGGATTTCCAATGGAGGGACTGAGGCATGTGCAATACCTGCGTGATCGAGAACGTGAAACGGAACATGCTGTCACGGCGCCTGCTGTTCAAGGGCGCCGTGGCCGGAGCAACGGCAATGGCGGCGGGCAGCCTCGCGGCCCCGGTGCTGGCGCAATCACCCCGGCAGGTCATCGATCTCACCCATAGCTACGATTCAACATTTCCCACATTCGACGGCAAACCGGGAATAGAGTTCGAATGGGCAGCGGAGATCGCCAAGGACGGTTATCAGCTCCACAAGCTCACCATCTACGAACATACCGGCACGCATATCGATGCACCCTTCCACTTCAGCGCCAACGGCGCGAGCGTCGATCAGCTGGAGCCGCAGAAACTCGTCGCGCCACTGGTCATCATCGACATCACCGACCGTGCGAAAGAGGATGCCAATTCCACCGTCGAGGCCGAAGACATCGAACGCTGGATCTCTGCGAATGGCGACATACCGGCAGGTGCGCTCGTGGCTTTGCGCTCCGGCTGGGCAACCAAGGTGAAAAGCCCGTCATTCCGCAATGACGATGCCGGAAAATTCGCCTTCCCCGGTTTCGGCAAGTCCGCGACCGATCTTCTGCTCGAGCGCGACACGGTCGCTATCGGCGTCGACACGCTTTCACTGGACCCCGGCAATTCGGCGGATTTCGCCGTCCACAATTCCTGGCTGCCGGCGGGGCGCTACGGGATCGAGGGCATCAACAACCTTGAGGCTCTGCCGGTCAAGGGCGCGACCGTGATTGTCGGCGCACCGAAGCATAGCGGCGGGACGGGTGGGCCGGCGCGTATCTTGGCTCTGGTCTGAGACCGGCACACTCTGCAACAGCAACATGCCGCCGCCGGCGCATGAACGCGCGGCAACGGCCATTCCGCGACGCTGCAGCAGAACGGCAACAACAATGCCTATGGCATTTTCCAGTACGGGCGCAACACCGACACCAATGTGGTGCAGGATGGCGGCAATGGCAGTGGCCTGACCTTTCAGTTATGGCTGGTAAGGCAATTGCCGGACAGCCATAACTCGGGCACTTCACCGCCGCATGGGCTCAATTCGTAAGGACGGCCAGAAGCTTTCCGTCTCTGCCCTGCACGATATTCTGGGCCGGAACCGGTGGCGCATCGGAAGCAGGCAGAGGCGGAGCTATCAGCCACGCGCCGGGATAGTCATTGCGAAGATGCCGGGGATTATAACGAATAGTGCTGCCGGCGGCATGGTGATACGCTCCAAGCGTCGCATCTTTTGACAACACCCCTCTTTTGACCTCGTGAAGCTTGCGCTCGCCATCAAGGGCAAGCGTTGCCTCCGAAAGATCGAAATTATCGATCCGGACGATCTGGCCTTCCGGCGTATCGAGAACCCATCTGTCGGAATCGATAAAGCCATCGGTATAGACATTGCCGGTTGAGGACCGCAGGAACGTGCCTTTCGGCAGGGTGATGCCGTCGACGACATTGCCATCGGCGAGAATGCATGTGCTGAAGGCGGATATGCCGCCATCGGGCTTCAGGTCGAATTGCAGGGGCTGTGTCGCGTCACAACGCCAGCCGCTCTGGGTGGTCACGCCCCTGCCGGTTATCCGCATATTGTCAGGGGTAAAGCCGATCGTCTCGTAATTCTCGTTGGTTTTGATCGAAATATAACGGACGATCTCCACGGCATCGGTACCAGCGACGGAAACGGGATGCGGAAACAGGGCGCGATTGAAGGATTCCGGTGTATCGGCGACCGATAATTCGAGTTTCGTGCCCTTGGGCATATCGATCTGGCCAAGGCGTATGGGTTCCGAGAGTTCCGGGCTGTAGCGCGCGGCTCTCTCTTTGTCATAGGCATGCATCTGGAGATAAAAATCGCCGATCTGCCACAGGGTGAAAACTGCGACAGCGGTCACCAGCCCATAGGGCAGGATCATAGGCCGTTTCCAGCGTCCGGCCGCATATCGAAGGACAAGCCCCAGTGTCCAGACGACCCAGACGAAGGTCGTGACGAGAAGGAAGGCGAGGAAAAGCAGCGCTTCAACGGATGGCAGTGCGACAGGGATCATGAAACCAGCGGCCTTGGGCGGATCGTCTTGATCCTGAAGAGACACTGGAGCTTTAGCCGCAAGCGATGGCCTGTTCAACTCGCGAATAGTGGCAGCGCCGAACCGGACGACGGCAAATCGCCGCCGCCCGGTCAGGACATTATCGCAAATCAGCCACCAAGGACGAAGCGGGAGAATGCCAGCGAATTACGGGCATCCTCGTCCATTTTTGCACTGTCGGCTCCATTGCTGAGATCACGCCACACCTTGATATCCGAGCCGATGGTGCCGCCAGTCTTCACGAAAGGTTCCATGACGACTGCACCGGTGTAGTTGATATCACGCAGCGCAAGGCCGATTTCGTGCCACGGCATCCTGCCCGTGCCCGGTACGCGGCGATTGCTCTCTCCGGTGTGGAAATGGCCCAGCAACGGGCCAGCCGTTCGGATGGCCTCGCCAAAGCTGTCTTCCTCGATGTTCATGTGGAAGGTATCCAGCATGACTTTCACATTGTTCTTGCCGACATCCTTCACGAAAGCGACGCCTTCGGCCGCCGTGTTGAGGACATGGTTTTCAAAGCGGTTGAGGACTTCGATGCACAGATTGATGCCGAGATCATTGGCGAAATCGGCAATGCCGTGGATGCCCTCGACGCCGCGCGCATAATCGCCTGCCTTGTCGACGGGCTGCGAATAATCGATTGGCCAATAGGAATGCAGCGCACCGCCGATGGTATGGATGTCGAGCTTGGCGACATTGGAAAGGGTCCGTTCAAAAAACGCCTTGCCGGCCGCACGCACCGAAGCATCTTCCGACGACAGGTTCTTCGTTTTCGATGGGCCGATGCCGGCGGTGAGGATGATGCCGTTATCCCTGGCGCTCTGCCTGATGGTCGTAAGTTCGGCGTCGCTATATTCGTTGATGTGGTGTGCGGCGACTTCGATGATGTCGAAACCGAGCTTGGCGACCTTCTCGATATAGGGACCGAACTTGGCGCTCCACTCATGTTCCCAGTAAGAATAATAGATGCCGTGTTTCATGGGGGTCTCTTTCGCTTTTCTGTTTCGCTTTGAATAGGGAGGCGCAGTGGTTCAGGCGGGCTCAGGACGCGGTGCTTTTTCCCGGATTTCTGATGCGAATATCCGGCTCCGCGCTTGTGGACGTGATGAAGCGGCCATTGGGAAGATCGTTCTCCTCCACCTTGCGGTTGATCTCATCCTCGCCGAGACCGAAGCTCCGCCAGCGGTCCCGCAGCCGCGCACGCAGATCGTCCTCGTCGACATCGACGAAGACAGTGAGATCGAAGATCGGTTTGAGACGATCCCATGGCACCTCTCTGGCGAGGAGATAATTGCCCTCACAGACGATGATATCGACGGATTGCGGGATCAGCCGGCCGCCGGCGCGGGCAATTTCGATGGCGCGATCGAAGACCGGCACGGCAACGACATCGTCCTCATTAGCCTTGAGACGTTCAAGCATATGGCGCAGCCCATGCGCGTCGAAGGTATCGATGGCACCCTTGAAGGCTCGGCGGTTCATCGCCTCAAGCACGGCATCGTCATAATGAAAGCCATCCATCGGAAACAGCGCAGCGGACACACCGTTGCCCGCGTTCAGGGCATCGACCACACGTTCGGCAATGGTTGATTTTCCCGATCCGGGCGCGCCGGCAATCGCAATCATCACGCGCTGGCCATTCGAGCCCGCAAAACGCTTCAGCGCGAGGCCGGCAATTTCACCGGCATTATCGTCAATTTTACTCAAGGTGCTCCTCGCCTCGAAAAGTGGTTATCGCCACCGGCTACTCGAAAATCCGGTACTGATTTGCCTTGTCGCGTAGAAAGGCCAGCCCCTTCTCCAGGGACTCCTCAGTGCTGGCCGCGACGGGCCGCCACGTCGAAATCGCGCCCGCCATCTCCACCGGCATTGCGGCAAAGCCCTCAAGGGCAAGGACGCCGTTGAACCTTATGGCCGCGAGCGCCGAAAACACCTCGTCCCAGGCGACGTTGCCGAAACCCGGCGTACCGCGGTCGCTTTCCGACATATGCATATATTTCAAATGGTTGCGGGCAGCGATGATGCCATTGGCAATCCCCTTTTCTTCCATGTTCATATGGAAGGTATCGAGATGGATGAAGATATTGTCGGCACCGATGCGCTCCACCAGCGCCACCGCCTGTTCGGCGGAGTTGAGCAGATGGTTTTCGTAACGATTTACGGTCTCGATGCCGAATTGCAGGCCGAGCGTTCTTGCGTGACCGGCGGCTTCGGAGAGCGCCCTTGTCAGATTGTCATATTCACCCTGCGTCGGCGGAAAACCGGTGCGCTCATTGGTGCCGCCATAGGTGACCCCGGTCAGCGCCTTCGCCCCCATGGCGGCGGCCTTGTTGAGGGCGGCCTTGAGATGCTCGACAGCGGCTTGCGGACGGACAGAAGCCCAGGCCGGTTCCGGCAGCACGAGCGAACAGACAGCACTGAGATCATGCTGCTCAAGCAGGCTGCGCGTGTGTTCCGCATCGACGGACGCGATATCGACAAGCGGGATTTCGATAAAGTCTTGACCATAGCTGGCTGCACCGGCAATGGCCCGGGCGGCATTTTCATGGTCCCATTTCAGAGACCACATCATTGCGTGAACACCGAGGCCTTTCACGTCATACCTTCTTTCTGAGAGATGCGAAGTAGCTTGAAAACAGGCCGCGCGCCGCCATGACGACGATCATCAGAACGCCCCACAGCGCGGTGGCCAGATGCTGGTTGGCGCCGAGAAGATTGAGGCCCGACGACAGGAGCTGCAGCACGATGAGCGCGACGAAGACGGGTAATACCCGGCCGAAACCGCCGAACGGATTGATGCCACCGAGAAAGGCCGCCAGCACCGTGATCAGCAGATAGGATTCCCCATGGCCGACACGGACGGAGTTGAAACGGGCAAGCATGATGATGCCGGCGACAGCACACATCAGACCCGAAAGCGTATAAACGAGCACCTGAATCTTGCGGGTGTTGAGGCCGGAATAACGTGCGGCCTCGATGTTAGAGCCGATCATCAACAGGCCGAAGCCGAGCTTGGTGCGCGTCAACAGCACATGCCAGAGGCCGACGCAGACGATGAAAATCAGAAGCGGGATCGGCAGGCCGAGAAGCGTTCCATGACCCAGCGGCGCCATATAGGCCGGGAAACCGGAGACATCGCCGCCGCGCGTCAGAAACTCGCCCAGTCCGCGCAGGAAGATCATCATCGACAGCGTCACCAGAATGGGGTGCGCGCGGGTGTAGGCAATCGCCGCTCCCGTCATCGCTCCGGCGGCTCCGCCGGTGACAAGTGCGGCAAGGCAGGCAAGCAGGAATGCGCTCGGCGGCGCATCCACCCCACCATGGGCCTGCAGCACCCAGGCTGCGGCGAGCCCGGACAGATTGGCGGCGAAGGTGACGGAAAGGTTGATCCCGCCCGTCAGCAGCGGCAGCAGCATCGCCAAAGTCAGCAAACCAAGTTCAGGCAGCTGGAAGGCGACCGAACCGAATGTCGCAAGCGACAGGAAGTTGTCCGCAAAGGTTCCGAAGATGAGCATGACAGCGATGAAGGCAATCACCGGGCCCGCCATGTCGGCCCCGAAGATCGCGTTGAATTTCCGGATGAGGCTGTTCATCGCTGCACGCTCCCCTTTTTCGTGAATGTGCGGAGCGCACTCGGCAGAAGCTTGTCGAAGCGGGTCGAAGAGAGCGTGATGGCGACGAGAATGATGGCGCCGACGATCATCTTGAAGGCAAAGGGCGACACGCCCATCAGGTTGAGGCCGTTCTGGGTGATCGACACCATCAGCACCCCGAGCACACAGCCAATGACGGAGCCCTTGCCGCCGCCGAGCCGCGCGCCGCCAAGCACGGTGGCAGCAAGCACATCCAGCTCGCGACCATAAAGCGCGTTTGGCACCACCTCCTGCGCGTAATGCGCCTGCATGAGCCCGGCAATGCCCGCCATCAGGCCAAGCCAGCCGAAGGAAATGTAGTGCATCGCGCCGATATTGATGCCGAAGCGGCGAGCCCCTTCGGGATTGTCACCGAAGGCATAGAGCTTGCGTCCGACGGTGGTGCGCGAAATCATGAACCAGGTGGCGACGCAGCAGAGGATCATGACCACGACGGGCAGCGTCAGTTCCACCCAGGAACCATCGGACATTTCGCGTTCGTAAAACACCACGCGCGTCGAAAGCCATTCCGGCAGGTCATAGATCGACACGCCCTTGGTAAAGAACATCAACAGGCCGAAGAAGATGTTGAAGGTGGAGATGGTTGCGACGATGGAAATGATGTTCAGCCGCCAGACGAGGAAGGCGTTGACGAAACCGAGACTGAGGCCAACGGCACCGGCGATGATGAAACCTTCCGCCCAGTTGCCGCCGCCGAGCGCATTGAGCGCCAGCACCGTCACATATTGAACGACGGAGGCCGCGACCGCGAAGGAAATGTCGATACCGCCGGAGATCAGCACGACAAGCAGGCCGACCGCAAAGATGATGTTGACCGCCGAGACATTCAGCACATCGAAGGCGTTGGATATCGTGAGGAAACGGTCGGTGGCGAAAGACAGTCCCGTGCAAAGCAGCACCATAACTACAAGCAGCGTGAATTCCGTCGTATGTCCGAGGATGAGCCTACGCATAGATGGCCGCCTCCAGTTCGGTCAGCGACAGGCGCCGTGGATCATAGGTGGCGTGGAACCGGCCTTCGACCATATGGATAACCCTGTCTGTATTGAAATAGACCTCCGGCGCTTCGTCGGAGATGACGATGATCGACAGGCCTTCTACCGCAAGCTTGCGGACGATTTCGAAGATGCCGGCGCGGGCACCGACATCGACACCCACGGTCGGCGCATCGAGGATGAGGATTTTCGGCCCGATCGCCAGCCATTTGGCAATCGCCACACGCTGCTGGTTGCCGCCTGAGAGCGTGCGGATCGGATCTTCCGGCAGGCCGATCTTCACCCCAAGCGCTGAAATCCAGCGGGAAACGACATCCGCCTTTTTCGATGGCGAAATGAGACCGCCACTCAGCAACTTGTCGAGCGAGGCCATGACGAGATTGTCGGCAATGGACTGCGGCTGGTTCAGGCCCAGCGAGAGCCGGTCTTCGGAGAGATAGGCGACGCCCGCCCGGATCGCGTCCCGGTTGGAATGGAAATCCACCTTCTTTCCATCGATGAGGATTTCACCCGATTGCGGCCGGTGCATGCCGAACAGCGTCAAAGCCAGCTCCGTGCGCCCGGCTCCGAGCAGGCCGGTGATCCCCAGCGTTTCTCCGCGCCGCAGATCGAAGGAAACATTCTCGAACTCCCCCGCCCGGCTCAGGCCGCGCACGGAAAGAACGACGGGCTTGTCATCGTGATCGGTGGCAATGACGGCGCTGTCGAAGTTGCGGCCGGTCATCAGTTCGGTCACGCGCGACTGGGTCATGCCTTCGACCGGGAAAACGCCAACAAGCGATCCATCCCGCAAAACGGTGATGCGATCCGAAATCTCCAGCACTTCCGCCAGACGATGCGAGACGAAGACGACCGCGACGCCGGACGCCGAGAGGTTACGGACGATGTCGATCAGATAATCCGTCTCCGACTGCGTCAGCGATGCGGTGGGTTCATCCATAAAAACGAGACGGGCTTCGCCAACCAGCGCGCGGGCGATCGCCACGATCTGGCGCTGGGCAATCGGCAGCTCCTTGAGCGGCCTGTCGAGATCGAACGAGACGCCGAGCCGCGCCAGAGCTTTTTCGGCGGCGCTCTCGATTGCGCGCTTGTCGACCAGCCCGAATTTGCCGTTCACCGCATATTGGAAACCGATATTCTCGGCCACCGTCATTTCATCGAACAGCGCCAGATCCTGCCAGATCACCTGGATGCCGAGCGTTTGCGCCAGCGTCGGGGTCATCGTGGTGATGGGTTTGCCATCGAAATAGAGCTCGGCATCGCTTTGCGGCGTATAGACCCCGGTAATGACCTTGATCAGGGTGCTTTTGCCACAGCCGTTTTCGCCGGCAAGGCAATGCACTTCCCCCGGATTGACCTCGAAGGAAACACCCTTCAGGGCGCGCACGCCACCAAAGGTGACCTTGACATTTTTGAGGGACAGGAGCGGTTCTGCGCTCATGATAGCGTATCTCTCCTTTCGCCGCGAAAGCATCGCAGACGTGGCGCTCGGCATAAATTTCGGTTGGACGTCGCGCGGACGATGTGTCCCGCGCGACGCCTTCGGCCTTGGGGAGGATCAGAGGCCCATGGAAACGAGCTTGTCGATGCTTTCCTTATCGATCTTCAAAAGCTGATCGACGACGATGGTGTTACCCTCGGGATTGATGGTGCCGAGGCCTTCGATAGTGTCGCCGGCCTTTGGTGTCTCGCCCTTGGCGATACGGTCGGCGAGCGTGATGAAGACCTCACCGGCCTGCTTCGGGTTCCACATGAAGCCACCCGTCAGCGCGCCAGATTTGATCAGCTTGGCGCCCTGCCCCGGCGAGAACGGGCCGATGACGAAGACCTTGCCGTCCTTGCGGCGCTCTTCAACCGCACGTCCCGCACCGATCGGTCCCTGCGAACCGAAGGCGAGGAAGCCGTTGAGGTCGGCATTGGCCGACATCAGGTCAAGCGCGGTCGAACGGCTCTTGTCGAGGTCCTCCGCCACACCGTAGCGGTCGCCGACGAGCTTCATGTCCGGATAGTTTGCCTTGATATAGGCGATGGCGGCATCGGCCCAGGCATTGTGAAGCGGAACGGTAAGCGAACCGACAAAGACGGCATAAGAACCCTTGCCGCCCATCTTTTCCGCCAGCAGCTTGCCATGTGCTTCACCAAAACCCTTGGCGGAGGCGAGTTCGAAATCCCAGTCGGCGCCGAGCTGCTTTGGGGATTCATGGGTGATGACCTTGATGCCGGCGGCCTGGGCCTTTTTCAGCACCGGCTCCAGCACCTTGGCGTCATTCGGCACCACGCCGATGAAATCGACCTTCTGGGCAATCAGGTCTTCAATCGCGCGAACCTGCAGGGCCGGGTCGGCACTGGTGGGACCGACCATGAAACCGTCAACGCCGAGCTTCTTGCTCTGCTCCTTGATGCCGGCTTCCATGGCGTTGAACCACGGAATGCCGCCGATCTTGACGACGACGCCAACCTTCGGCCCTTCGGCAAAGGCTGCGGATGAGAGCAACGCGAGCGACAGACCAACCGCCGCAGCAATAATTTTCTTCATTGATGTTCCTCCTCAAAAATTCGGCAAACGAAATCCGCCCGCAGCCCGTTTTTCCCGGACGCGTTCAAAATCTCTCATCTCGCTTATTCGAGACTCTCCCTTGCCACTCCCACAGCAACCATCATGCACAATCGATATTGCCAAGTTGCACAATCGATGGTGCAACAACCATATCATGAAGCGCCCTTCCGTCAAGGGGATGCGTGTTCTAATAATCGGAATCAGTTGGGGAGATCACAGTGACGGGCATAAGTTCAAAGAAAGCCACCATTTATGACTTGTCGATATTGTCAGGCGCTTCCGCCTCGACGGTCAGTGCAGTGTTGAACGGATCATGGCGCAAGCGGCGGATTTCGGAAGAAACCGCAGACAAGATTCTCTCGCTCGCCAAGGCCCAGCGCTACACCACCAACCTGCAGGCGCGTGGCCTCAGAAGTTCGAAATCCGGCCTCGTCGGGCTGTTGGTGCCGGTTTATGACAACCGGTTCTTTTCATCGATGGCGCAAACCTTCGAGGGACAGGCCCGCAAACGTGGCCTGTCGCCCATGGTGGTTTCCGGCCGGCGCGACCCCGAAGAAGAACGACGCACCGTCGAGACCCTGATCGCCTATTCGATCGATGCCCTCTTCATCGCCGGCGTGACCGATCCCGATGGCGTTCATCAGGTCTGCGCGCGCGCGGCCCTTCCGCATGTGAATATCGACCTGCCCGGCAAGTTCGCGTCCTCCGTCATCTCCGACAACCGGCACGGTGCGGAAATTCTGACAGCGGCGATCCTTGCCCATGCTGCAAAAGGCGGCCCGCTCGGTCCTGACGATGTCATCCTGTTCGGCGGCCATGACGACCACGCCAGCCGCGAGCGTATTGACGGCTTCCATACCGCGAAAGCCGATTATTTTGGTGTTGAGGGCGGTGACGACATCGAGATAACAGGCTATTCGCCGCATATGACGGAACTGGCTTTCGAACGGTTCTTTGCCCGTCGAGGCCGCCTGCCCCGCTGTTTTTTCGTCAATTCATCGATCAATTTCGAGGGGCTGCTTCGTTTCATGGGGCGCCATGACGGCGAAGCATTCGGCGACATCGTCGTCGGCTGCTTCGACTATGACCCTTTCGCGTCTTTTCTTCCCTTCCCCGTTTACATGATCAAACCCGATATTGCGCAGATGCTGGAAAAAGGGTTCGACCTCTTGGAAGAAAACCGGGCGGAGCCTGAAGTCACCATCATCGAACCGCAGCTCATCCCGCCACGAACAGCCCTTAAGGGACCGCTGGACGACATATGGGACCCGGTTGCATTGCGCCGTATGGCAAAGTGAATGCGGCCCCTTGACCTCAACTGCACTTGAGGTCGTACCGATTGCATGGTGCTTCACCATTACAACGGGATAATGATGATAGAAAAACTCAAAAGGATGCTGGAAGACGGGCGGGACAGTCCGCTCCTGCGCTTTTCCATTGCGAAGGCCCTGTCGGCCGCAGGGCAGTTAGAAGATGCCGCGCATCATCTTCAGGAGGCTATCCGGCAGGACCCAGACTATTCGGCGGCCTGGGCCGAACTCGGCAAATGTCGTGCACGGCTGGGAGATGATGACAGCGCCATTGCGGCATGGGTGGAAGGCATCGCGGTGGCCGTCAGGCGTGGCGACATTCAGGCAAAGAGGCAGATGGAGGTTCGGCTGCGACGTTTGCGGTCACGCTCTTTGAAGGGCGCCAGTTGACGAGAGCCTGACCCATATCATCAAATCGGGTTCCCTATCTGTCGTGCCCCAGAGAGAGTTCCGGCCCGCCTCCATGAGACGGGCCGGACGTTTTTACGGCTGCGGCTTGTCGGACCGCCAGAAACGATAGAGCTCCGCGACATTGCCGCTGGTCATGAGCGGCATCGCGGCTTTCAGCCGCTCCGCTGGCCAATCCCACCATTTCATCTCGAGCAGCAGGGCGATGCTGTCGTCGTCGAAGCGCTTGCGGATCGTTTTTGCGGGGTTGCCGCCGACGATGGCATAGGGTTCGACATTCTTCGTCACCAGCGCCCGCGTCCCGATCACAGCGCCATCGCCGACCGTTATGCCGGGCATGATGATGGCTTCCGAGCCTATCCAGACATCGTTACCGATGACGGTGTCGCCCACCGGCAGGTAACCGTTGGCGGCATTCTCGAATTCCGGCACCTCCGGCATGAAGAAGAACGGGAAAGTGCTGATCCATTCGTTGCGATGGCCCTGATTGCCGGCCATGATGAAGGCGGCGCCCGAACCGATCGAGCAGAAGCTTCCGATCACCAGCCTGTCAGCACCTTCATCCGGCAGCAGATAACGGGCGCAGTCCTCAAAACTGTGGCCGTGATAATAACCGGAATAATAGCTGTATTTCCCGACCACGAGGTTTGGGTTGCTGACCTGCTTGTCAAGCGTGATGCCCCGGAACGGGCTTTCGAAGTAATTTTCCATTGAGTAATCTCACTGCATATGGTCGCATTCGCTTGCCTTCAGACAAGCCGACGCCGAGCGCCAAGCCTGTCGGCTTTTCGCTCGATGCTCCTCGCGTTGCGGCGGGAGCTAGATGCAGGTGATACTCGATGCTTTTATCATTCAGTCTGGTTACAGCAAAAAGAGACGAAGGCCAAGCCAAGACATGTCTCCAGTCTCCATTGGCCTGATCGGAGAACCGCCGGCCCATAAAACAACAGCGGGGATTTCTCCCCGCTGTCTTGGTTCATTCGGCATTTTCAGTGCATCGCCCGCGCGGAGCCCGTAGCCCACGCAGCGCGATAACCACGGCCTCAGTAATGGACCGACTGGGAATCGATCGGCGTGACCTTCGGCGGAGCGAACTTCGTCAGGTCGATCCCTTCGACGGCAGAGCGATATTCCTCGATGCTCGGCGTGCGGCCGAGGATGGCCGAGAGCACCACGACCGGGGTGGAAGCGAGAAGCGATTCACCCTTCTTTTCAGCCGTATCTTCCACCACGCGGCCCTGGAACAGGCGGGTGGAGGTTGCCAGAACGGTATCGCCCTTTTCGGCCTTTTCCTGGTTGCCCATGCACAGATTGCAGCCCGGGCGTTCGAGATAAAGAATATTCTCGTATTCCGTCCGGTTGGTGGTTTTCGGCTTCAGATCATCGAACTCGAAGCCCGAATATTTCTGCAGGATTTCCCAGTCGCCTTCCGCCTTCAGCTCATCGATGATGTTGTAGGTCGGCGCGGCGACGACGAGCGGCGCCTTGAACTCGACCTTGCCTTCGGACTTCTCGATGTTCTTCAGCATCTGGGCGACGATCTTCATATCGCCCTTGTGCACCATGCACGAACCGACGAAACCGAGATCGACCTTCTTGGTGCCGCCGTAATAGGAGACCGGGCGGATCGTATCGTGGGTGTAGCGTCGGGACACGTCGTTGTTGTTGACGTCAGGGTCGGCGATCATCGGCTCGTCGATCACATCAAGATCCACGACGACTTCGGCGAAATATTTCGCATTGTCATCGGGCTTCAGCGCCGGCTTTTCACCTGAGCGGATTTCGGCAATGCGCTGATCCGCCTTGGCAATCAGTCCCTTGAGCGTCTGGGCGGGGTTATCCATGCCCTTGTCGATCATGATCTGGATACGCGACTTGGCGATTTCCAGCGACTCGATCAGCGTTTCGTCGTGCGAGATGCAGATCGACGCCTTGGCCTTCATTTCGGCCGTCCAGTCGGTGAAGGTGAAGGCCTGATCGGCAAGCAGCGTGCCGATATGCACTTCGATGATGCGGCCCTGGAAGACGTTGTCGCCGTGCTGCTTCAGCATCTGCGCCTGCGTGGCGTGCACCACGTCGCGGAAGTCCATATAGGGCTGCATCGTGCCCTTGAAGGTGACCTTGACCGATTGCGGGATCGGCATGGTCGCCTCGCCCGTTGCCAGCGCCAGTGCGACGGTGCCGGAGTCAGCACCGAAGGCAACGCCCTTGGACATGCGGGTGTGGCTGTCGCCGCCGATGATGATCGCCCAGTCATCCACGGTGATGTCGTTCAGCACCTTGTGGATCACGTCCGTCATGGAGTGATAGGCGCCCTTCGGATCGCGCGCGGTGATGACGCCGAAATTGTTCATGAAGGACATGAGCTTCGGAATATTCGCCTGCGCCTTCTTGTCCCAGACGGAGGCCGTATGGCAGCCCGACTGGTAGGCGCCATCCACCAGCGGCGAAATGACGGTGGCCGCCATCGCTTCCAGTTCCTGCGCGGTCATCAGGCCGGTCGTATCCTGCGAGCCGACGATGTTGACCTTGACGCGAACGTCCGAGCCGGCATGCAGCACCTTGCCGGGGGTGACGCCGACGGCATTGCGGTTGAAAATCTTCTCGACGGCGGTGAGACCCTGACCCTCGATCGAGATTTCCTTATTGGGCGCGAAGACCGGAGTGGTTTCGACACCGAGCGTTTCAGCCGCGAATGTCTGGAGCTTCTTGCCGAAGACGATAGCGTAGGAGCTGCCGGCCTTCATGAACTCCATCTTCTGCGGCGTGAAGGAAGAGGCGATATCCACCAGTTCCGTGCCGGCCTCGTCGCGAAGCTTGCGGTTCTTGGCGTCAATCTTGAGAACGGTGCCGGTCTCGACCGAATATTTCTGCTCGAGGATCGGGTTGCCATCGTTGTTGAGGATCGGCTTGCCGTCTTCGCCGAGCTTCTTCACCCAGTTCTTGAGGTTGATGCCGATGCCGCCCGTCACATCGACGGTGGTGGCGAAAATCGGCGAGATGCCGTTGGTGCCGGCGACGATGGGGGCGTAATTGACGAAGGGCACATAGGGGCTGGCCTGCTTGCCGGTCCACAGCGCCACGTTGTTGACGCCGGACATGCGCGACGAGCCGACGCCCATCGTGCCCTTTTCTGCGATCATCATCACCCGCTTGTCCGGATGCTGCTTCTGCAGCGCGACGATTTCCGCCTGCGCTTCCGGCGAGATCATACACTGGCCGTGCAGCTGGCGGTCCGAGCGAGAATGCGCCTGATTGCCGGGAGACAGGAGGTCGGTGGAAATATCACCTTCGGCGGCGATGAAAGTGACGATCTTGATCTCGTCTTCGACGTCGGGAAGCTTGGTGAAGAATTCGGCCTTGGCGTAGCTTTCCAGCACGGCCTTGGCGATGGCGTTGCCGGCCTTGTAGGCGTCGCGCAGGCGGAACATGTCGGCGTCATAAAGGAAGACCTGGGTCTTCAGCACTTCCCCGGCTTCAGTGGCAATCGCAGCGTCGTTGCCGAGCGCGATATCGAGCAGCACCTTGATCGACGGGCCGCCCTTCATGTGCGAGAGCAGCTCCAGCGCGAAGGAAGGCGTGATCTCCGGCACGACGACTTCGCCGAGGATGATCTGCTTCAGGAAGGCCGCCTTGACCCCGGCAGCACTCGTGGTGCCCGGCAGGGTGTTATAGATGAAGAACTTCAGCGCGTCGGCGCGATGTTCACTGCCCGCATCCTTGATCAGTTCGATAATCTCGGCCGTCAGTGCGCCGTCATCGATCGGCTTGGGCGCGAGACCCTGTGGTTCTCTGCTTTTGATTTCAGCCAGGTAATCCAAGTAAAGGTTCATCGCAATCCCAACGTCAAGATGTCTATGGAGCCGGTACAGAGCGCCATTGAACGGTACTGTTGATCGGCCCGAGTTTCTATCGATTTCGAGTACGCCAACCGGGGCCGGCTGACAAGATGTCGCATTTCAGTAAAAAACTCGTAGACGGTATTTCGTGCCGATCCTGCGCTCAAGATCACGTCAGGTTGCTACACTTTTGATTGTGTCATCCCCTGCATTTCAGCCGGTGGTTTTTCAGGCGGCCAAATTAAGGATTCATTAACCAAATCAGTATGAATATTAGATTATTCTAATTACCCGTTATTGGCGTAATTCCATGTTGCGCACCGACAATCGACAGCGCAGCAGCTTGGGGAGGCAGCATGAAGTTTGCAGCATCAGGCATTTTATTGTCGTTTGCGGCACTGGTTCTCACACCGGCATCGGGCGTCGCGCAGGTCGCCACGACGAATTTCAACGTCCAGATCACCATTCAGGCGGCGTGCCAGATCAATTCCGCCGGCAACCTCAATTTCGGCACCAATGGCGTGATCGGCAGCAATATCGATGCGACCAGCGATATTATCGTGCAATGCACCGCCAGCACACCCTTCAGCCTCGGCCTCAGCGCCGGCGCCGGCTCAGGCGCGACGGTCGCCAGCCGTCTGATGACATCGCCTGCGGGCGCGACCATTTCCTACTCGCTTTATACGACTGCGGCACATAGCACGGTGTGGGGGAACACCGTTGGAACGGACCGGCAAACGGGAACCGGAACCGGGGCGCCGCAGACATTCACTGTCTATGGGCGCGTACCTGCCCAGACGACACCCGCGGTCGGCGTCTATACCGATACGGTGACGGCCACGCTCAACTACTGATCGCCACAGGGAGGATCGCGCATGCGTGTTTTTACCTTAGCGGCTGCGTTTTTTGCCGGTTTGAGTGTTTCACCTTCACAGGCTGCATCGCTACGGGTCGCGCCCGTGCTTCTGGATCTCAAAGCGCCCACGGCGGCCTCCAGCCTCCGCATCTGGAACGATGCGAAAACCCCGATCAACGTTCAGGTCAGGATATTCCGCTGGACCCAGCAGAATGGGCAGGACGTCTATACGGCGGCGCAGGACGTCGTCGCCAGCCCGCCGATGACGCAGCTGAAGGGCGGCGCGGAAAACCTTATCCGCATCGTCCGGCTTTCCAAGGCGCCGCTGAGAGCCGAAGAGAGTTACCGCGTCATCGTCGATGAATTGCCGCCGGCGGGAAGACCGCAATCCGGCACGGTCAATCTGGTGGTGCGCCACTCCATACCCGTTTTCTTCTCGCCCGCCTCCACAGGCGATCCGGAGCCGGTCTGGAAGATAACGCCGCAGGGCAATGGCTACCGGGTGTCTGTGTCCAATACGGGCGCAAAGCGGATAAGGATCGCCAATCTGATGCTTTCCGGCGGCAACGGCCAGGCGATTGCCCGCCAGCAGGGGCTGGTGGGATATGTGCTTGGCGGATCCGCCGCAAGCTTCGTGGTTCCGGCAACGGGCGGCAAAAAAGGCGGCGGCACGCTGAAGATTTCGGCAGACAGCGAAGGCGGCCCCGTCAATGCGACGGCGCGCGTCTCGGGCGGCTGATCTCGCCGTTTTGACGATTGCCGCTCTGACGGTCATTTCATCGGGCAGTTTCTCCGTGGCGCAGGATATTCCCCCTGCGGCGCAACCGGCCTCTTTTGCCGCAAAAGAAGCGGGACAGTTGCAACTCGAAGTCTACATCAACGATGTTTCGACAGAACTGATCGCCACATTTCGTCAAAACGACGCCGGATCATTTCTCATCGAGCCGGAACAGCTCACGACTATCGGGATTTCCCCGGTTGAAAGCGCTGCCGGCGATGATGGCTGGATCGATATTTCCCGGCTGCCTGACGTGGTGGCGCGTTACGATGAAGGCAGCCAGTCCATGCATTTCACCCTGCCGATGGCGGCGCGGGCGAACAGGGTGATCGATGCCTCCGGCAAGATTGCGCAGGAAGACGACGAAGAGATCAGGGAAAGGGCCACGAGCGACTTTGGAGGTCTGGTGAATTACACGATTTATGGTTCCTCCGGCGGCAACAAATGGTCGGATATCGCCGATTTCAACGGTGTCTCCGCCCTTTTGGAAAGCAGGGCCTTCGGTCCGCTCGGCGTTTTGTCCTCGTCGCAGGTTCTGAGCACATCGCGCCAGTCGGAGTTCGACACCCAGCGCCTCGATACGACCTGGAGCTATTCGGACGAGGACACACTGACGAGCTATCGGGCCGGCGATCTGATCACCAGCGGGCTGAGCTGGACACGCCCGACGCGGCTGGGCGGCCTGCAGATCCGCCGCAATTTCGATCTGCGGCCGGATATCGTCACCATGCCGATGCCGGAATTTGCCGGCTCCGCTGCCGTGCCCTCCACCGTCGATGTCTATGTCAACAATGTCCGCCGCCTGTCGCAGGATGTTCCCGAAGGGCCGTTCTCCATCACCAATCTCCCCGTCATCAGTGGCGCGGGCAATGCGCGACTGGTGGTCAGGGATGCGCTGGGGCGCGAAACCGTGTCCGAAACGCCCTTTTATGCTTCACCGGATTTGCTGGCGCAGGGTCTCATCGATTTTTCGGCCGAGCTTGGCTTTGCCCGACGCAATTACGGAACCTCGTCTTTCGATTATGACGACAAACCGCTGGGGTCTGCGACGCTGCGTTATGGTGTGTCGGACAGCCTGACGCTGGAAGGCCATGCGGAGGGCGGCGAGAATTTCTACAATATCGGCTTTGGCGGCGTCTTCACCCTTGGAGCGGAGGGATTGGCGGCGGTTTCGGGCGCATCGAGCCGCTTTGGCGCGGAAAGCGGTTATCAGCTCTCCGCAAGCGTCGAAGCGGAATTGCTGGGGGTGAAATTTCACGCGCGGTCGCAAAGGACATTCGGCGATTATCACGATATGGCCTCTGTCTCCGCCAACCTGTCTGATATCCGCACGTTATCCGGACTGCTGAGCGCGCGGCCGCCGCGAGCCCTCGACCAGATTTCCGTCTCCACCCAGCTGGGCTTCGATGAGACCAGTCTCAATTTCTCCTATACGGAACTCGAAACTTTCGATGAAAGACGATCCCGGCTGCTCGGCCTTTCCGCCACGCGGCCGTTCGGCGAGAACGGCAATATATTCATCACCGCCTATAAGGACCTTGAAGACAACAAATCCTACGGCATCTTCGCGGGCCTCTCCTGGTCGTTCGGCGGCGGCGTTTCCGGCTCGGCCGGCATGTCGTCGGATGCGGATGGATATTCGCTGACGGCCGAGGTCGGCAAATCCGAGGAACAGGCCGAGGGAAGTTATGGCTGGCGCCTGCGCGGCTCAACCGGCGGCAACGATATCGCCTCCGTTTCCGGGAGTTACCGCGGCAGCGCCGCGCGCGTTTCGGCCGGCGTCGATCAATTCAACCGCACGACACAGGCCTATGCGCAGATCGAAGGATCGATAGCGCTCGCCGGCGGCGATGTCTTTGTCGGCAACCGGATCGATGACGCTTTCGCCGTGGTGGATGCGGGCGCGCCCGGCGTCGATATCCTTTTGGAAAACCGCCCCATCGGCCAGACCAACCGCCGCGGCAAGATATTGCTTCCGAACCTGCGTTCCTATGACGTCAACAACATCACACTCGACCCGAGCAATCTTCCGGTCGACGCCCGCATCGACCGGACGAAACAGACTGTCAGGCCGACGCAGCAGGCCGGCGCGGTGGTCAATTTCAAGGTTGAAACCGAGGGTCAGGTGGCGCTGGTGACGCTGAAAGACGAGAGCGGCGAATTCATCGAAACCGGATCGACCGGCAAAATCGACGGCAAACGCGATTTCATCGTCGGTTATGACGGACAGGCCTATCTCGACAATATCAGCGAAACCCATCGCCTCCGCATCATGCAGCCGACGAAGGGCGAATGCGAAGCGCAGATCACCCTCCCCTCTGCCGGCACGACGCGCGCAACTTTCGAAACCCTATGCAGGAGCATCCAATGAAGGTCCTGACCCGTCCCGCCCTTGCCATCGCCGCTTTCCTCCCGGCTTCACCGGCACTGGCGCAAAGCTGCACCTTCAGCATGTCGGACATGAATTTCGGCTTCGTCAATCTGGCAAGCGGCAGCGCCGTGGACACAACGGCGACATTGTCAGTCACCTGCTCCAACCCCTTGTCGCTGGCGCTTTCCATCCGCATCTGCCCCAATATCAATGCCGGAAGCGGCGGGCAGTCGGGCGGCATCCGTCGCATGCTTCAGGGCAGCAACATCCTCAATTACCAGCTCTACCAGAACTCGGCGCGGACAACCTCATGGGGATCGGTCACGCAGCCCGCACTCGGCTCGCCTCCGCCAATCGACATGGCGCTGCCGCTCCTGATCAACACCACGAGCCGCACGGTCTATGGCCGGATCAACGCCGGTCAGGCCTCGGCAGCGCGCGGCCTTTACCTCTCCAGCTTCGCCGGCGCGGAAACGAGCTTCACCTATACGAGCTTTACCCTGCTCGCACCGAGCTGTTCTTCCGTGACCCAGAACCCCACGCAGGTGCCGTTCAACGTATCGGCCGCAGTTGCGCCCACATGCATCATCTCGGCCCAGAACATCGATTTCGGCAGTCACGGCGTGCTGAACACGGCAGTCAATGCGACCGGAGCGATCAATCTGACCTGCACCACCAATCTGAACTACAGTGTGGCGCTCAATGGCGGCCTGAGCAACAGTCCGCCCGCCGCGCGCCAGATGGTGCAGGCGGGCGCATCGATAACCTATGGTCTCTACCGCGACGTGAACCGCACGAATGTCTGGGGAAGTGCGGCGGGCGAGATCGCCACCGGCACCGGAACTGGCAGCCTGCAGACATTGACCGTCTATGGCCGCGTCCCGGCGCAGAACACGCCAGCGCCGGGAAACTACTCCGATACGGTCGTCGTGACGGTGAACTACTGAGCGCCCGAACGCATCTCCGACTTCCCAAGTTCCAGCCGCCTTTCGATGCCAATGGCGGCGAGGAACGCCTCATCGTGGCTGACCACCAGCAAGGCGCCGTCATAGGCCTGAAGGCCAGCCTCCACGGCCGCAATGGAATCGATATCCAGATGGTTGGTCGGCTCGTCGAGGATCAGCAATTGCGGAGGCTGCGGGCCTCCCAGGACACAGGCGAGACCGGCCCTGAGCATCTGCCCGCCCGAGAGCGTTGAAACAATCTGCAAGGCGGCATCGGCACGAAACATGAAGCGCGCAAGGGCGGAGCGGCAGGCATTCTCCCCGGCCTCAGGGTTAAGCCGAAGGAAGTTGTCGCGGATGGACAGGCTCGCATCGAGCAGGCTGACCTGCTGGTCGAGAAACACGGACTTCACCCCAACATGCACCGCCCCTTCGAACGGCGGCAAGTCCCCCGTGATCACCGAAAGCAGCGTCGTTTTTCCCGATCCGTTAGGACCGGTGACGGCAACGCGTTGCGGCCCGGTGATCTCGAAGGACAGGTCGCGAAGCACGGGGTGATGTTCGGCCCGATACCCCGCGGTCAGATTTTGCAGGCTGAGCACGGTTTTTGTCGCGTGCAGCCCGCTGGGCGGCAATGTGACACTGACGCCCTGCAGGATTTCGATCCGCTCACGCGCCGTCTTCATATCTTCCGTCGCCTCCGCCGCCAGACGGCTGGCCAGATTGGCATTGTCGCCGCTCGTCTTTTCGGCACGCCTCTTCATCGCACCGAGAAGGATACGGGGCATGTCTCCCCTCGCCGCTTTTGAAGCCCCCCTGCTATCGCGGCGGGCCTTGCGCTCCAGGGCCTCCTGCGACCGGCGCTTGACATCGGACAGACGTTTTTCCGCATTCGCGAAGTCCTGTTCGGCGGCGGCCAGTTCCAGCGCTTTTTGTGCGCGATAGTGGCTCCAGTTGCCGCCGTAACGGGTTGCACCGAGCGTGGTCATTTCCACAATCGCATCGAGGGTTTCGAGAAGTTCCCGATCATGGCTGACAACGATTGCACCACCGCGCCAGGCCGCCAGAAACTCGGCAACGAAAATGCGCCCTTCTCGGTCGAGATTGTTCGTCGGTTCGTCGAGGATCAGGAAATCCGGCGCGGCATGGATTTGAGCCGCAAGGGCGGCCCGCGTGCGCTGTCCGCCGGAAAGTGCCGAAAGCGGTGTAGAGGGCAAGGCGTCCAGCCCGACCTGCGCGAGCGCCCCGGCAATTTTTTCCTCCAGCATCCAGTCGACATCATCGAGTTCCTCAAGAGTTGCCCTTCCCGTCTGAGCACGGGCAAGGACATCGAGCGCCTCGCGCGCCTCAAACAGGTCGGCAACGGTCTCGTCGGACACGATCTGCACGCTCTGGCGCAGAAGAGTGACTTTACCCGAGACGGACACCGTGCCAGCGTTCGGCGACAGTTCGCCGGCGATCAGTTTAAGAAGCGTCGTTTTGCCGACGCCGTTGCGCCCGACAAGGCCGGTGCGTTCCGGCCCGAAGCGAAGATTGATGTCGGAAAAAAGCGGGTGACCGTCAGGTGTCGACCACGAGACGTCCGAGAGGGTGATGGAATGCGGCATGGATATGGGTTCCCCTGATGACAAGGCGTTGCGGCTTTGTGATCGGGTTGAAATCCATGGTTCACCGTCCTGTTGGTGTTGCTGATAAAATGGTCGTAGACGAAAAAAGCGGCGTGGTCATGGCGTATCTCCGGGATTTGCGGAGATAAACCTTGCCGTGCATCGATCTGCCGGAAATGAAACGCCGGAGCAGACCTCCGGCGTTTCGTTCTTTCAGGCCACCAGCCCCTTGGTCAGCTCCAGCGCCTGCCGTTCGAACAGTCGGCGGTAGATGCCGTCATTGAGGCGGATCAGCGCCTGGTGGTCGCCCTCCTCGACAATCCTGCCCTTGTCGAAGACGAGCAGCCGGTCCAGCGCCCTGACCGTGGAGAGCCGATGGGCAATGACGAGCGTGGTGCGGCCGACCATCAGCCGCTCCATCGCCTGCTGGATCTGCACTTCGCTTTCACTGTCGAGGCTGGAGGTAGCCTCATCCAGTATCAGCACCGGCGCATCCGCGAGGAAAGCGCGGGCAATCGCGACACGCTGGCGCTCGCCGCCGGACAGCTTGACACCGCGCTCACCCACCATCGTCTCATAACCCTTGGGAAGGGACATGATGAAATCATGGGCGCTGGCCTGTTTCGCCGCCTGCTCGATCTGACACCGCGTGGCGTCGGGCCGGCCGTAGGCAATGTTTTCCGCCAGCGTGCGGTGGAACAGGATAGGCTCCTGCTGCACGATGGCGATCTGGCCGCGCAGGCTCGATTGCGTAACCCCGGCGATATTCTGGCCGTCGATACGGATCGCGCCCGACTTGATGTCGTAAAGCCGCTGGATGAGCTTGACGAAAGTTGTCTTGCCCGAACCGGAATGGCCGACCAGACCCACACGTTCACCCGCCTTGATGGTGACCGAAAAGTCATCATAGAGCGGCGTCGGATGCGCCCCATACTGGAAGGTGACGTGATCGAAGACGATCTCGCCTTTTCCGATCCTGATCGGTCCGGCATCCGGCCTGTCCTCGATGCCGAGCGGCATCTTGTCCAGCAGCACCAGCTCTTCCATGTCGTTGACGGCGCGTTGCAGGTTGCGGATATCCTGCCCCACATCGCGCAGATAACCCTGCAGCACGAAGAACATCGCCAGCACGAAGGTAATGTCGCCCGGCGTCGCCAGCCCCTGCCGCCACATGATGAGGCCCGTACCCAGAATGCCGGCCTGCATGGAGACCATCATGAAGCTCTGGATCGTGCCATTCAGCGTGCCACGCTTCCATGTCCTGCGCGTGCGGTTGTCCCACTTCACCAGCACATGGCCCAGCCGCGTTTCCTCGCGGGTCTCGGCACCAAAGGCCTTGACCACCGAGTTGCAGCTGATGGCATCCGCCAGCGCGCCGCCAAGCCGGGTATCCCAGGCATTGGCGAGCCGTGCCGCCGGCGACACATATCCCATGGAAAGGCCGACCGTGACGCCGATATAGATCAGCGATCCGAGACCGACGATCAGGCCCATGACCGGCCAGTAGCTGCCGAGCACGATGGTGGCGCCCACCAGCATGACGATGGACGGCAGGAGCGCAACGAGCAGCAGATCATTGAGCGAATCCAGCGCCCACATGCCGCGGGTGATCTTGCGGACCGTGGAGCCGGCGAAGCTGTTGGCATGCCAGTCGGTGGAGAAACGCTGCACCCTGTGGAAGCCGTTATTGGCGACATCCGCCATGATTTTCAGCGTCAGCCGGATGATGCCGTTGAAGATGAACCAGCGCAGCACCACGCTCACCAGCCCCAGCGCCACCACGATGACGAAGGCGCGCAGCGCCTTGTCTGCCCCGTTTCCGGCCCCGCCGCCGCCCCCGTCACCACTGGCAATGGCATCGACGATCTGGCCGGAAAAGACCGGCACCATCACTTCGGCCAGTGTGCTGGCAATCACCAGAACGATGATGAAACCCACCAGCGCCGGCCGATGACGCCAATGGTTGAAAACAAAGCCGAGCACATGGCGATAGGCATCGGCGCGGAAATCGAGCTTCTTGCGAGTCATTTTTACCAGCCCAGCGCCCTATAATCGGCGACCGGTCCTCAAAACGGAAGTTGGATGGCACAGCCCGGGCGGGAGACGAAGTGATCCCGTCAGATCAATCGGGCTATGGGGGAAAATAAAACCGCATGTCGGGCGCGCCATGGGCGGGCCGCGAATGGATATGACCTAGTGTCGGGTCATTCCCTGCGGGAGGGTTTTGATGAATGCTGGTGTCATGCAACGCCTCCCTTTGTTCGATCTGACGCGGTAATGAGATTTGTAACTCAGCAGCTCGAGCTTGCCAAGCGGGTTTTTGCAACCGACTGGTGAGTGATGCGGAAACGCCACACCGGCTGGGTGCGACAATATAAACCGTGGCCGATGCGACGGGAGCATCGGCCACGGTTTTTCAGGTCTCTGCCTCCGTCCGCGACCGGCAGGATGCGCGGCGGAAAACCGGAATGGATCTGCCGTTACCGGTCAGTCCATCTGCACATTCGCGTCCTTGACCACCGGTCCCCACTTGGCGATTTCCGCCGCAACGTGGGTTTTCAGCTCATCCGGCGAAGAGGCAACGATCTTGGCGCTGAATTCCGCCATGCGTGCGGCAACCGCCGGATCGGCAAGCGCCTTCTTGGCGGCGGCATTCAGCTTGTCGACCACCTCGGCCGGTGTGCCGGCAGGCGCGAAGAGCGCATTCCAGGTATAGGTCTCATAACCCGGCACCGTCTCGGCGATTGTCGGCAGATCCGGGAAGGACGAGGCGCGCTCCTTGGTCGTGACACCGAGCGCCCGCAACGTGCCGGATTTGATATGTCCTGATGAAGACGGCAGATTGTCGAACATGATGGAAATCTGGTTACCCAGCAGGTCGTTGAGCGCCGGGCCTGCGCCCTTATAGGGAACATGCTGCATGCTGACACCGGCCATGCTCTTGAACAGCTCGCCGGAAAGATGCAGCGGGGTGCCATTGCCGGAAGAGGCATAGGCATGTTTGTCCGGCTCGGCCTTCAGGAGGGCAATCAGTTCCGCTACGCTGTTGACGTTGAGCTTCGGATTGACGACCAGCACATTCGGCACCACCACGAGCAGCGAGACCGGCGTGAAATCCTTTTCCGGATCGTAAGGCTTGGTCTTGAGAATGAGCGGGTTAAGCGCGTGGGTGGCAACCGTGCCCATCAGGATCGTGTAACCGTCGGGCTCGGCGCGGGCCACGCGGTCGGCGCCGAGATTGCCGCCCGCACCGGCGACATTTTCAACGACGATCTGCTGGCCGAGCTCATCACCCATCTTCTGTGCGATAACACGCGCGACCACATCGGTGGAGCCGCCCGCCGCGAAAGGAACGACCAGAGTAATCGTTCGATCAGGGAAGCCCTGCGCACCCGCAGCCGTTCCCAGCATGCCGAAAGAAACCGCCGCGGCGGCAAGTTTCAGCACCATGCGCCGTTTTGAAGACCGGTAAATCATGAACCCTCCTGTAACATGGCCTCCTCGCCATGGGCGCATAGTAGCTCAAATGCACCTCAGGGCAACCCGCAGGCGACCGGCCGCGCCCGGCCGCGACCGGCGGGTTTCAGGATAAAGGGGATTCGTCATGCTTTGAGGCGCTCTTCGACGACCCGCCAGTTGACCAGCTTGTCGAGCACGGCGCGAATATGGTCGGCCTTGCGATTTTCATAATCGACGTAATAGGCATGCTCCCATATATCGATGCCGAGATAGGCCGGGCGACCGACGGCGACGGGGTTCTTGCCGTCCTCATATCCGATCAGCGCGAGCCGGTTGTCATCGCCGCGCGTGAGCCAGACCCAGCCGGTGCCGAAGACCGTGTCGGACACATCGACCGCACGCTTCATGAAACCATCATAACCACCGAAGGTCTGGTCTACCGAAGCGGCGAGATCGCCCGTCGGCCGGTTCGGGCCGCCCGGTACGAACTGATCCCAATAGGCGACGTGGTTCCACGCCTGCGCGGCATTGTTGAAGATTTTGACGTCCGCCGCCTCCTTCGACTTGGCGGATTGCGTCACGATATCCGCCAGCTCCATGTCGGCATAAGGCGTGCCGGCGGCAAGCGCATTCAGTTTGTCATAATAGGCCTTGTGGTGTTTTCCGTAATGCAGACCCACCGTTTTCGCCGAGATGACCGGCGCCAGATCGGCTTCGGCAAAAGGAAGCTTGGGCTGAATCAAGGGCAGTGCGGCATGCGCGACGTGCGGGCGGGGAAAAATTGCAGCGGCGGCGGTTGCGGCGCTGGCGGTGAGAATGGTGCGTCTGGTAATGTCCATCATATCCTCCTCATGAACCGTGATATAGGACTAACCCCGAACTACGGCCCTGGTTTCCTAACGCCGGATGCAAATCCGTCGCGGGTCATGATGATCGGGGAATGCGACGCCGTGTTGACACGCCTCGGGGACGGATGGATCGGTTGATCGGTGCACAAAGAAAGGCCCTCCCGGTTGGGGAGGGCCTTGCCCGGTCAGTAGCGATAATAATCGCGCCGGTCGCGGTAGTCGCGATAATCTCTGCGGTCGCGCCACTCACGCCATTCCCGTCTGGCCTGACGCTCGCGCCATTCCCGGCGGCCTTCCCAGCGGTCGCGCCGGTCCCAGCCGCGCTCATAACGCGGTCCGTTCGGACGGCAATAGCCGCGCGGTGTCAAATGGAAGCCGCGTCCGCAGGCATAATCCACCTTTTGAATGTGGGATGCCGAAGGTGCAGACGGTTGACCGAGAGGCATGGCGTTGGCGCCAGTGCCGAACAGGGCGCCGAGAATGAGTCCGGCGGTTAAAATCATCTTGCGCATCTTATTCCCTCCTTGTGGGATGAGGGGATTTAGCGCCCTGCCGGGTGAACTGTGGCTGAATGAATCGTGATCTTTTCGTGGCAGCAGGCCACAGCTGCGCCGAAGGTGACGGCCGCCGGGCGGAACCCTGCGGGAGGTTTGAACATTTACCAGTGCAAGCCAAAAAATGGGAGAACACCGATGGATTGGAATCGCGTTGAAGGCAACTGGAAGCAGATGAAGGGCAAGGTCAAGGAGCAGTGGGGCAAACTCACCGATGACGATCTTGACGTCATCAACGGCAAGCGCGAACAGCTCGAAGGCAAGATTCAGGAGCGCTACGGTTACGAAAAGGACCGGGCGAAGAAAGATATCGACGACTGGTATGGCCGTCAGCCCTGGTAAGACGAGACCCCGCTGCGGCGGGGTTTTTCTTTGCGATAGATTCTTCGGTCAGCTGGCCGCAGCCAGGATAACGGCGATGACGAGCAACAGAGGCCCCATCCATCTGAAGTGACGAACGACCGGCGGCTGGCTGCCTGTGTTTTTTGACAGCGGCAGATAACCAAAGCCAACACATGTCATCCACAGGCCGGCGCAAAACATGATGAATTCGTCAATATAGGCTGCGATCATCGCTTCCCTTCCTCCGGTGCCGTTGCGATTAACCTACCCGCCCGGACAGACCTTGGGTAGAGCCCCCCTTTGCTTTCGAGCGGCCACCGGGCAGCCTGTGCCGCAACAGGCGACGGCACCGGTCCGGCAGCAACCGTCACGAAAGCGTTATGGAAAGACATTAGAACCGCCGCCGGCCCGTTCAAAAAATGCACGGCTGTGCAAAGACCGGCCAGCGCCTTTCCCGCCAACGCTCACGGGCCGGCGCTCAGCAGTTCCACTCGCGCCGAAAACATCGGAGACATAGATGAAACGCCGCACCTTTATGATGTCCGCCGCAGGCGCCGCCGCCGGTCTCGCCCTTGCACCCCGCATGAGCTTTGCCGCTCCGGGCACGATCGACTGGTACACCAGCTCGGATACCAATATCCTCGATTTCTGGTCCAATACGATCAAGCCCGCCTTTGAAGCCGCCAATCCCGGCCTGAAGCTCAACCTTGTCGATGCCGGCGACAGCGCCGGCATCGCCGCCATCGGCGAGCGCGCCATTGCCGCAAAGCAGACTGGCACCGATCCGCAGGCCGATTATTTCGAAACGGCCGATCCGCTGCTTCCCACCGGCGCCATCGAGGCCGGCATCTATGTGAACATGGCGAAAGCCGGCCTTTCCAACTATTCGCGCGTCAATCCGCTCGCCATCCGCAGCGAATACAGCCTGCCCTATCGCGGCAGCCAGGTTCTGCTCGCCTATGACACCAGCAAGCTGAAGCCGGCGGATGCGCCGAAGACCTGGGATCAGCTCGTCAGCTGGATCAAGGCCAATCCCGGCCAGTTCGTGTATAACCGTCCCGACAAGGGCGGCTCCGGCGGCAACTTCGTCCGCCGCGCCATCCATCAGGCCAACGGTCTCGACCCCAAGGCCTTCACGGTCGACAACTACACCCAGGAAGCCGGTGACAAGGCTCTCGGCAAGGCATGGGCGCTGCTGAACGATATCGCCCCGTCACTCTATGACAAGGGCGCATACTCCTCGGGCAACACGCAATCGCTGCAGCTTCTTTCCCAGGGCGTCGTCACCATGACCCCGGTCTGGTCCGATCAGGTGCTGAAGGCCATCGATCAGGGCGTTCTGCCGAAGGAAACCGGCCTCGTCCAGCTTCAGGATCTGGCGCTTTGCGGCGATTTCTCGCGCGCCGTGGTGCTTGCGAACGGCGCCAATCGCGACGCTGCCTTGAAGCTCGCCGATTTCGTGCTGTCGGAAGAAATTCAGGGCGCCATCCTCAGCGAACTCGGCGGTTTCCCCGGCGTTTCCTGGGACCATGTATCGGCCGACCTGCGCAAGCGTTTTGCCGACATCATTCCGCAGACCATTCCGACCTTCCCGGCCGGCAAATGGGAAACCGCCATCAATGATGGCTGGTATCGCAACGTCGCCCCCAACGTTAACCGCAAGTCGTGACCGAGGTTGCGGAAGGAGCGGTTCGCCCGCTCATGGACAATAGGGCAGGCAGGAGGCCAATCGGCCTCCTGCTCGTCGCCATTCCCGTATTTCTGATGATCTGGCTCGTCATCTGGCCTGCCATCAACGCCATCGGCCGTACCGTCTGGCGCACCGGCGCCGATGGTGAGACGGGTTTCGACCTTTCGAGCTACGGCTTCTTCTTCTCGGACCGCTACAGCCTCGACAATCTCGCCGTGACGTTGTGGACCACGATGGTCTGCGCGATCCTCCTTCTGGCGATCTGCCTGCCGATCGCGCTTTACCTGCGCTTTTCGCAAGGCCGCCTTTCGGCTTATGTGCAGGCGCTGGCCATCTTTCCGATGTTCGTGCCCTCCATCATCCTCGCCTTCGCCTTCATCCGCGTTCTCGGGCCCAATGGCATGGTGGACATCCTGTTCAACGCCGTCGACCTGCCGAAAATCCGCACGCCCTATCTTACGCCCTGGGGACCCGTCATCGGTCTTGTCTGGGACAATATTCCGCTCACCGTGCTTATCCTGCTCGCGGGGCTCGGCAGCGTCGCCAACCAGTCGGTGGAGGCGGCGCGGGATGTCGGGGCAAATGGCCTTCAGGTCTTCTGGCACATCATCCTGCCGCGCATCTCCAATTCCATTCTCGTGGCGCTTTCCTTTTCGGTGCTCGGCATTTTTTCCTCCTTCACCCTGCCCTATCTTCTGGGCCCGGCTTCTCCTGAAATGCTCGGCCCCTTCATGCAGCGAACGCTGCGCGAAGTGCAGGATCCCATCGGCGCCATGACCCAGGCCGTCATCGCTTTCGGCTTCTGCATCGCTTTCGGCCTCTTTTACGTGCGTTCGGTCGCGCGCAACCAGGGGAAATGACATGACGACCCTGACGCGGGCACGCGCCCGCATGGACTGGCCCGGCATCTTTTTCGCCACCCTTCTCACCATCGCCATCGTCGGGCCGCTGCTTGTGGTGGGCACCTGGGCATTCACCGAGGTCTGGCGTTTTCCCAACGTCATTCCCCAGCAGTTCGGTTTCCGTTTCTGGGGCCAGACGCTCGGCCGCGCCGATGTGTGGAACGCCCTGATGCTGAGCCTGCGGCTGACAACGGTGGTGACGCTGCTTTCGGCGCTGATCTGCCTTCCCGCCGCCTATGCCTTTGCGCGCATGAGCTTTCCCGGCCGCAACCTGCTGTTCTTTTCCTTTCTCGCCGGCCATGCCTTCCCGAAATTCGGGCTTCTGGTGGCAATCGCCGCCATCTTCCTGCAGCTCAACCTCATCGGCACCTTCTGGGGGGTCGTTCTCATCCAGCTCGTCGGCACGCTGATGTTCATGATCTGGATTCCCGTGGCGGCATTCCAGGCCGTCGACCGGCGCATGGAAGAAGCGGCCCGCGATGTCGGCGCCAGTCCGCTCAGGGTCTTCTGGTCGATTACGCTGCCGCAGGCCGGACCGACCATCGCCGCCGCCGTGCTGCTGAGCTTCGTCGGCACTTTTTACGAGACCGAAGGTGCATGGCTGATCGGCGCGCCCGGCATTCGCACGATGCCGGTGCTGATGATCAGCTACATCAACAATCAGATGGTCATCCAGTATGGCGCGGTCCTGTCCGTCCTGCTCTGGGTGCCGTCCTTCATTGCCCTCATGTTCGCCCGCCGCGTCATCGGTGGCGGCGCATTCGCCCGCGGTTTCGGCGGTTAGGAAATCAGCATGTCCGTACTTCACATCCGCCAGGTCACGAAAACCTTCAGCGGCGGCACCAAGGCAGTCGACAGTTTTTCGCTCGATGTCGCCGATGGCGAACTCGTCTGCCTTCTCGGCCCTTCCGGTTCGGGCAAGTCGACACTGCTGCGCATGGTCGGCGGGTTCGAGCAACCGACGGGCGGGCAGATCACCATCGACGGTGAAGACGTCACCCATCTGCCGCCGGAGCGGCGGCCGACCGGGATGGTGTTCCAGAGCCACGCACTCTGGAGCCATATGAACGTGTTCAAGAACCTTGCTTTCGGCCTCAAGCTGCGCCGCATGCCGGCTGCCGTCATCAAAGAGAAAGTGGAGGCCGTCCTCGAACTCGTCGGGCTTTCAGGATACGGCGAGCGCGCCACCGGCCAGCTTTCCGGCGGCCAGCAGCAGCGTGTGGCGCTTGCCCGCTCGCTGGTTCTCGAACCGAAAATCCTCCTGCTCGACGAACCCTTCGCCAGCCTCGATCAGCATCTGCGCGAGCGTCTGCGGGAAGAGGTGCGCGATATCCAGCAGCGTCTCGGCATCACCACGCTGTTCGTTACCCACGGGCAGGACGAGGCGCTTTCCATGGCCGACCGCATCGTCGTCATGGCGAATGGCAAGACGGAACAGATCGACCGGCCGAATGTGATCTATCGGGAGCCGCAGACGCCGTTCGTCGCCGGCTTCATCGGCACCATGAATCTGATCGAAGGGACAGTTTCAGACGGAAACTTCATGCGGGCCGACTTCACGCTGCCGCTTCCCGTCTCCGACGGCCCGGCCATTCTCGCCGTTCGCCCGGAAGCCGTGGATCTGACGGTTTCCGAAACACCGGAAGCGAGCGTGCACCGGGTGACGGATTATGGCACCCACGGCCTTGTCGATCTTGATCTCGCCGATGGGACGAGGATCAAATCCATGGTCGCTCACCCGGATATGTTCCGGGCGGGACAGGGCGTCCAGATTTCGCCCCGTGCCGTCACGGCCTATCGCGACAATCGCCCAATCTACCGGAGCTGACATGAACCAGCCTATCCTTATCGACCGCGATGGCCACAGAACGTGGCTGAAATGGCATCGCGCCCGCCACAGGGCAGCAGATCCGGTCTTCACCGGTGAGCGCATCATCGAAGCGATGCGGCTTGGCGCAAGTATCGAAGTCGATCTCGTCATTCATGCCGATCATGGCTGCGCCGTCTTGCATGACCTGACGCTGGAGCGGGAAACCACCGGCACCGGGCGAGTGCGCGACACATCCGCCACCACGCTGCGCCAGCTTCACCTGCGCGATAATGACGGCCAGCCAATCGCCTCGAAAGTGATGCTGCTCGAAGACCTCTGCGCCCTGCTCACCCGCGAAACCGTTCATCCCGACGCCTTGCTGCAGCTCGATTTCAAGGAAGACCGGCAGGCGCTTGGTCCGGAGATCGTGACCGGCTTCGGGGTAAGCGTTTCGCCGATCGCAGGTTCGGTAATCCTGTCCAGTGGCGATTTCGACGCCATCGCCACGCTCGCCGGCTCAGCCCCCGGACTTCGCACCGGATATGATCCCTGCCATCGCGGCACACTTGCCGCATTGCAGGCAAGCGGGAACTATCTGGGCTTCATCGAAGACGCTCTCGCCACCGCGCCCGATGCGGACATAATCTATCTCGCCTACGAGATCGTGCTTGCCGCCGAGGATGCCGGTGTCGATATCATCGCCCCCATCCATGCCGCCGGCCGCCGTGTCGACGCCTGGACGATCAACAGCGTCACGCCGCAATCCATCGAACAGGTGACGCGCCTCTTGCGGCTCAGGGTCGACCAGATCACCACCGATGATCCGGAAGGGCTCGCCGAGGTTTTCAGCAAATGACAGTCAATTACAGCACCATCCTCGACCACATGGTCGCCACCGCCCGCGAAGCCGGCGCATTGACGCTCGAGCATTTCCGGCGTTTCCGCGACATCGAGATCGGCGTCAAGGGACCGGGTGATTTCGTTTCCGATGCGGACAGGCAATCCGAAACGCTGATCCGCGAGCGCCTGCTCGGGCAACATCCCTGGGGGCTGACCGGCGAGGAATTCGCGCCCGTCGAAGGGGCGGATCAGGATCATCGCTGGCTGGTCGACCCCATCGATGGCACCACCAATTTCCTCTTCGGCCAGCACTACACCATCACCATCGCGCTGCGTCGGGGCAATGAAACCATCTGCGGACTGGTCTATAATCCCGTCTCCGACGAGATGTTTACCACGATCAAGGGAGACGGCGCCTATCTCAACGGCGAGCGCCTGTCGGTCAATGCCAGCACGGATGTCGCCCTGATGTGCGTCGGCACCGGCCTGCCGACACCCAATCTCCAGCTTTATCCCGGCGCCTATCAGCGTCTCGACGCCATCCGCGCGCCCATCGGCGCGGTCCGTGTCGTCGGCAGCGCCGCCAATTCCTGCGCTTACGTCGCCTGCGGCCGGCTGACCGGCTATTACGAGGAAACCGGCTTCGTCGACACGGCAGCCGGCATCCTGCTGGTTCAGGAGGCCGGAGGTATCGTGACCGACTGGTGGGGCCGCGGACCGGAATTTTATGAGAAGACCGGTACGCTGATCGTCGCCAATGCCGCGACCCACGCCTATCTCATGGAGCACCTGCGCGGCGTTCCGCCCAGGAACCCTTCATAACGGCTCCGTCTTCGGAACATCCGTGCTGCAGCAATCGTCTCAGGCCACCTGCACCAGATGGCCTGGCGATACGGTCCTGTAGCTTCGCGCCGGCGTTTCATATCCCATTGCCCGTATCGGGCTCTTCAGCTCGTCATTGGATATGCCGCGCCTCACCCCACGCCTTGCCGGATCCGGCACCGGCACCGCCGCCATCAGCTTTTTCGTATAGGCATGCTGCGGATTGTCGAAGACGGCGGCACGCGGGCCGATTTCCACGATCTCGCCGAGATACATCACCGCCACACGATGGCTGACGCGTTCCACGACAGCCATGTCGTGGGAAATGAAGAGGAAAGCGAGGTTCAGGCTCTGTTGCAGGTCGAGCAGCAGGTTGCAGACCTGCGCCTTGATCGACACATCGAGCGCCGATACGCTTTCATCGGCAACGATGACCTTCGGGTCGAGCGCAAGCGCGCGGGCAATCGCGATGCGCTGGCGCTGGCCGCCCGAAAATTCATGCGGATAACGGCTGGCCATATCCGCCGACAGGCCGACCTTCTCCAGAAGATCGGCGGTCTTTTCCTTCGCCTGTTTCGTGCTGCCCAGCTTGTGCTTGATGAAGGGCTCGGAAATCGCCGTGCCCACCGTCATGCGCGGATTGAGCGAGGAGAACGGGTCCTGAAAGATCATCTGGACGGATTTGCGCATGTTGCGCAGACCCACCGTATCGAGCCGCATCACATCGTAACCGTCGAGCGACACATCGCCGGACGATGGTTCCACGAGCCGCATGATCGAGCGGCCGGTGGTGGATTTGCCGCAGCCGGATTCGCCCACGAGCGACAGCGTTTCGCCCTGAAAGAGATCGAAGGAGACATTTTCAACGGCGTGAACCGCACCGGTCTGCCGCGCCAGAAGGCCGGAGCGGATGGGAAAACGCGTCACAAGGTTCTTGACCGACAGAACCGGCGTCTGACCGCTCGCAACCGTCTCGGAAACTTCCTCGGCTTCGGTTGAAAGACCGGTCTTCATGTCGAGCACTGGAAAACGCGTCGGCCATTGCCGGTCGCGCATCGAGCCGAGCTTCGGCACCGCCGAAAGCAGCGCCCGCGTATAGGGGTGCTTGCCGCGTTTGAATATCTCCTCGGTCGGCCCGGTCTCGACCTCGTCGCCGCGATACATGACGATTGTCCGGTCGGCGATTTCGGCCACCACACCCATGTCGTGGGTGATGAAGAGAACCGACATGCCCTCCTCTTCCTGCAGCAGCTTGATGAGATCGAGGATCTGGCCCTGAATGGTGACGTCGAGCGCCGTCGTCGGCTCATCGGCGATCAGCAGCTTCGGCCGCGAGGCGAGCGCCATGGCAATCATCACCCGCTGCCGCATGCCACCGGAAAACTGGTGCGGATATTCGTCAAAACGGCTGGCCGCATTGGGAATACGCACCTTTTCCAGAAGCCGCACCGTCTCCGCCCGCGCCTCCTGTTTCGAAAGCCCCTTGTGCCTGATAAGAACTTCGGAAATCTGGCGGCCGATGGTGAAGATCGGATTGAGCGACGTCATCGGCTCCTGAAAGATCATCGAAATATCGTTGCCACGCACGCCGCGCATCTCCTTTTCGGAAAGCGCCAGCAGATTACGCCCATTGAGCAGCACTTCGCCTTCGATCCGGCTGGAGGAAGGCGCAAGCAAACGCATGAGCGACAGCGAGGTGACGGACTTGCCGGAACCGGATTCGCCGACGATCGCAACGGTTTCACCGGGCGCAACATCGAAGGAGACGTTGCGCACGACGCTTTTCCATTCGTCATCAACGAGAAAGGACGTGGTCAGGTTACGGACGGAGAGGACGGGTTTTGTTTCCATGGTCTCACCGCCCCACCGCATAGGCCTGCATCAGCCGCGGTGTCGCGGCCGCGCGCAGCAGGCCGTCCGCATCCCGCCTTGCTGCCGTCAATCGCCCGACCGACCAGGCATCGGCAACCGTGACCCGGTGGCCGCGACGGCGAAGCTCATCGAGCGTCGCCTCACCCGCTGTGCTTTCCACCATGATTTCACCCGGCGAGCTGGTGCGCGGATAAAACGAGCCCGGAAAATGCGAGGTGTGAAACAAAGGCATGTCGATGGCCGCCTGCAAGTTCTTGCCGTGATGCGCATAACGCAGGAAGAAAGGCAGCTGCCACTGATCCTGCTGATCGCCCCCCGGCGTGCCGAAGACCATCGAGGGCCGGCCCTGATGCAGCGCAAGCGACGGCGTCAGCGTGGTGCGCGGGCGTTTGCCCGGCGCAAGCGAGGTCGGCAGGCCTTCCTTCAGCCAGAACATCTGGGCGCGGGAATTGAGCGCGAAACCGAGGCCCGGCACGACCGGCGACGATTGCAGCCAGCCACCCGACGGCGTGGTGGACACCATATTGCCCCAGCGGTCGATGACGTCGATATGCACCGTGTCACCGCGCTTCTCCGTCAAATGCGACATGGTCGGCTCGTAGACGGTGCCCTTGCCGCTCATCTCGGCCAACATGGCCATGGTGGCGTCCACCTGATTTTCGTATCCAGGCACGGTGCCGGGGCGGAGTTCCAGCGAGGCCTCGCTGCCGATCAGCGCCCGGCGTCCGGCATTATAGCCTTCGGAGAGAAGATATTCCGTTGGTATCTGACCAAATTCCGGGTCGCCGTAATAGACCTCACGGTCGGCAAAGGCGAGCTTCATGGCCTCAACGATGGTGTGGATGAAATCGGGACCGGACGGGTCCATGGCCGCGATGTCGAAACCCTTCAGCAGCGCCAGCGATTGCAGCAGAACCGGACCCTGCCCCCAGGCGGGCGTCTTGGCAATCGTCCAGTCGTGATAATCAAGCGTCTGCGGCGCTTCGACGGTCGCGCTCCAGCCGGCCATATCCTGCGCCGTCAGCACGCCCTTGTGCCGTGCGCCGCTCGCATCCATGACTTCCGCCGTCTTTACGTAACTGTCGATAGCTTCCGCAACGAAACCCCGGTAGAAGGCATCGCGCGCCGCCTCGATCTGGTTTTCGCGGCCGGTGCGCGCTTCGGCTTCGGTGATGATCCGCTGATAGGTCGCAGCCAGAACCGGGTTCCTAAAATTGGCGTGAGGCTCGGGAGCCGCGCCGCCCGGCAGCCATGTCTCATGGGAGGTCGGCCATTCCTTCTCGAAGAAATCGGCCAGCCCCTTGATGGTGGCGGAGACACGCGGCAGCGTTGGATGCCCCTGCTCGGCATAATAGATGGCGGGTTCCAGCACGTCGCGCACGCTCATCGTGCCATAATCGCGCAACATCAGCATCCAGCCGTCGAAGGCACCGGGGATGACGGTGGCCAGCAGCCCGTCGCCGGGGATCAGTTTCAGTCCTTCGGAGGTGTAATGTTCGATCGTCGCGCCGCTCGGGGCCGGGCCCTGTGCGCAGATGACTTCCACCTTGTCCTTCTGCTTTGAATAAAACACGGCCGGCATATCCCCGCCCGGACCGCAGAGATGCGGCTCGACGATCTGCAGCACGAAACCGGTGGCGACGGCGGCGTCGAAAGCATTGCCGCCCTTTTCGAGAATGGCCATGCCAACGGCCGAGGCGATCCAGTGCGTTGAGGTGACGACGCCGAAGGTGCCAAGGATTTCAGGGCGTGTGGTGAATTCAGTCATTCCGATATTCCTTGTAAAAAATCATGCTTCGCGCGGATCGAGCGCATCGCGCAGGCCATCACCCAGAAGATTGAAACCGATAACGACGAGGAAGATGGCGATGCCGGGCCACATCGTCATCCACGGCGCCTGACTGAGGAAATTCTTCGCGGTGTTCAGCATCGAACCCCAGGACGGCGCCGGCGCCTGCTGGCCGAGACCGAGGAAGGAAAGGCTCGCCTCCGCGATGATGGCGGTCGCCACCGTCAGCGTCGCCTGCACGATGATGGGGGCAAAGACATTCGGCAGGATGTAACGGGTCATGATGTCGATGTGGTTGAGGCCGATGGACCTCGCGCCTTCGACATAATCCTCCATCTTGACCGCCAGCACCTGCCCGCGCGTCAGCCGCACGAAAATCGGCATGGCGGAAAGGCCGATGGCGATCATCGCATTGGTGAGGCTCGGGCCGAGGAAGGCGGCAAGCGCGATTGCCATGATCAGGAAGGGCATGGCGAGCAGCGCTTCGGTGATGCGGGAGATGACCATATCCACCCAGCCGCCGAAATAGCCCGAAATCAGGCCGAAGGGCACGCCGATGACCACCGCGATCATCACCGAGACGACACCTGCCATCAGCGACGCACGGGCGCCATAGATCATGCGCGAGAGAATGTCGCGGCCGAGATCGTCGGTGCCGAGCCAGTGGGCCGCCGATGGCGCCTTGCGGATGGCCGACCAGCTGGTCGCAACCGGGTCGGCAATCGGCAGGATCGGTGCGGCTATGGCAAGCACGGCGAAGAACAGCACGATGATCATGCCAACAAGCGCCGATTTGTTGCGCTTCATTTTTTTCCAGGCGCGGCTTTCCTGCCGTGTCGCCGGTACGGATAGGTTTTGATCGAGAACGGTCATGATATCAGCCTCAGATCGTCGCCCTGAGGCGGGGGTTAAGCAGGACATAGGCAATGTCGGCCAGAAGGTTCATGAGAATAAAACCGACGGCGGTGCAAAGCACGATGCCCTGTACGACGGCATAATCGCGGGTGAACACCGCATCGACCGTCATCTTGCCGAAGCCGGGAATGGTGAAAATCTGCTCCGTCAGGACCGCGCCGGCCAGCAATTCGCCGAAGAGCAGCGCCAGCAGCGTGATGACCGGCAGCAGTGCGTTGCGGAAACTATGCGACAGGATGATCTCGCGCGGAGAAAGTCCCTTGGCCCGGGCGGTGCGGATATAATCGGAACTTAAAACCGCCACCATGGCCGAACGTGTATGACGCATCAGCGTTGCCGCAAGCGCGTTGCCCAGCACGAAGGCCGGCATGATCATGGTTTCGATGGAACGGACAGGGTCGACGAAGATCGATTCGTAACCGGATGCCGGCAGCCAGCCGAGCTTCACCGACACCAGCAGGATCAGCATGATGCCGAGCCAGAAATTCGGGATGGACAGGCCGGAAAGCGCCACGATATTGGCCGTGTAGTCGATCCATGTGTTCTTCTTGACGGCAGCGAGAATGCCGATGGGAATGCCGATGACCATGGCAAAGAACATCGCCATGACAGCCAGCTGAATGGTGACCGGCAGCTTCTGGCCGATCAGTTCCAGCACCGGCTGGTTGGTGCGCAGCGAGATGCCGAAATCACCCGTCACTACACCGCCCAGCCAGTTGAGATATTGCAGTGGAACGGGGTCGTTGAGGCGATATTTCTCGCGCAGGAATTCAATCGTCGCTGGATCGCGTTCCTCACCCGCCATGGCAAGCACCGGATCGCCCGGCAGGAGTTTCTGCAGCGAGAAAACGAAGATCGAAATGATCAGAAGCGTCGGGATCGCGACCAGCAGTCGCTTGCCGATATAAACAGGCATGGCATTGCCCCCGTTTGAGTCAGGTGCTGGGGGCCGCACGGCAAGCCGTGCGACCTGTTCAAAGCTGTCAGTCCTTGGAAACGCCGAGAAGGCGGATCATGCCATCGGGCGACGGCGCCCAGCCCTTGACCTTGTTGGAAATGGCATAGGCATAAGGCTGGTGGCCAAGATAGATGATCGGCATGTCATCGTTGAGGATGACGCTTGCGGCATCGTATTTTTCCTTGCGCACCGCATCTTCGGTCGAGGCGCGGGCCTCGTTCAGCAGCTTGTCGACTTCAGGATTGCAATATTTCACATCGTTGATGCCGCCCTTGCAGGTGACGAACTGGTGCAGGTTGCCATCGGGATCGATGCGCCCCGACCAGTCGGAACGGCTGAGTTGGTAATTGCCGGCGGTCTGTTCGGACAGCAGCGTCGCAAATTCCGTCGCCTTGAGGGTAACGTTGAAACCGGCCTCGGCCACCATAGACTGGATGACCTGCATCATCTGCGTCTGCGTGGTGTTGTTGGCGTGCTGAAGCTCGACGTCGAGCTTCTCGTAACCCGCCTCCTTCATCAGCTGCTTGGCCTTGTCGATATCGCGCGGCGGTACCGGCAGGCTCTGGTTGAACCAGGGGCTCGTCGGCGGGAACGCCTGATTGCCACCCTTGGAGGTGCCTTCAAAGACGATCTGGCCGATCGCCTCACGGTCAATGGCATAGGAGAACGCCTGCCGCAGGCGCTTGTCCTTGCCGAGCGGATTATCCGCACGCGCGCCATTGTTCATGTTGACATACATGGCCATGTAACCCGGCCCGATTATATCGGCATAGGTCAGCTTGGAATCGTTCCTGACGGATTCCGCATCGGATGCCGAAATGCGTTCGGCAATATCGAGGTCGCCGGCGCGAAGGTTTGCAAGCTTCACGGTCGTATCGGGGATCGGCAGATAGACGACCTTGTCGACGAGGACCTTGTCCTTGTCCCAATAGTCAGCGAATTTTTCGAGCACGATACGGTCCTGCTGGATACGCTCGACAAATTTGAACGGCCCGGCACAAACCGGTTTCGAACCAAAATTCGCGCCCAGTTCCTTGGCCGCCTTGGGTTCAACGATCATGCCAGCGCGGTCGGAAAGCTGCGCCAGAAGGGTAACGTCGGGCGTCTTCAGCGTGAATTTCACCTCCAGCGGTCCCGTCGCCTCAACCTTCTCGACCGAGGAGAGCTCGCTTTTGCGGCGCGATTCCGGCAGCGTCATATTGCGCTCGATGGTCGCGACCACGGCAGCCGCATCAAGCGTCTCGCCATTGTGGAACTTGACGCCATCGCGGATTTTCATTGTCAGCACCTTGCCGCCTTCGGACCAGGCCCATTCGGTGGCAAGCTGGGGCACGATCTTCATGTCCTGCGATATGTCCACCAGCTTGTCGCACATCGCGGTGTAAACGATACGGCCAACGAAGGTGCGCGATTGCGCAGGGTCGAGCACATCGGCATCGTCATTGAGCCCAATGCGCAATTCGGACGATAGCGCCGGTGCGGCCAGCAATGCGCTTGCCAGTAGCGCCGCAGTCAAAGTCTAGATCTTTTTCATGTTCGTTCCTCTGGTCTGGTTATTTTGACTTTTTGTCATTGGCCGCCCCTTCCGGGACGACAGTTTTCATCCGTGGCCTCAGGAGGCTTCGGTCAGCGAATTATCGGCCTCGGCCGCATTGCCCTCCCCGGTGTTTTCCTCCAGAAAGCCGAGCGAGGTGGCGCGGATCAGCCTTTCCTGATGCATGAGAAGATGCTGGCGCATGGCTTCACCGGCGCGCGCCGGATCACGGTCGGCAATGGCTTCGACAATGGCCATATGCTGGTCGAAAGACGCCCTGCCATTCGTGCCGCTGCGCCGGGCAAGTTCGCGGATCGACTGCCATGCATCGTCCTGGCGAATGCGGTTGACGACATCGAAGATCGACAGGAACAGCTTGTTGCCGGCGCTCTGGGCGATCTGGCGATGGAGCGAGCCATCCCATAATTCCTTGGCGTCGGCATCCGTGCTCTGGCCGGTCTTTTGAACAAGCGCGCGCATGCGCTCCACCTCGGCCGGTTTGGCGCGCATGGCCGCAAGCTGCGCCAGCTGCGGTTCTATGCGCAGGCGCACTTCCATGATTTCCATGAAATCCGTACCGGCGACCAGTTCCGTGACCTGGGCGGACCAATCATCCGGCTTTTCACCCACGAAGGTTCCGGCCCCCTGCCGCCGCCAGATCAGGCCCTCGGCTTCCAGAACCTCCAGCGCCCGGCGGATCGAACGGCGGCCGACGTTAAAAGTCTCCGCAAAGGCCCGCTCCGTCGGCAGACGCCCATCCCTCGCGAGATGATTCGCCTGAATATAGTCACGCAACCGCGCCAAGGCGTAGTTGGAATTGTCGTTAGGGCCTGCTGCCACGCCGCACCATTTGTCTGAACCAATCTGATATTGGTTCATTTGGTGAGAAATTTTTGCCGACGTCAAGCGCATTTTTGAGCGACGATTTTTCACGCTCAAAATATGGGCATGTGACTTTTTTTTGAAAGTGGAGTGCAGCGCAGGCGCATGACGTTTTCATGCGCCCTGTGCTCCTCAAGGCCCGATGGAAAGCCGGATGCGTCCCGACAGGCGCTCTCCGGGCGGGATGACCCTGACACCAAACAGTTCCCGCTGCGTCTCCGGCACGCCAAGCGCTCCGGCGGCCATGGAAACGGGCTCGAGGCAAAGATAGCGGTCCATGCGGTGAACGGCGAGATGGCCGAAAACGGGATCAGCCTCGATCCGCAGCGAAAACCTGTTAAATTGCACATGCGCATTTGACCAGTCGGTATAATGCAACGTGTATCCCGTTGCGGCGGGAATGGCGATGTTGTGGAGAGGGACTGCCGGCTGGCCGGTCGGCACGTTCTGCGGGTCCAGCGGATATTGCAGTCTGGCGTCCGTGCGCGCGTCGCAACCAAGTCCGGCGGCCAGATAGGGATGCCATCCGAGCGCCATCGGCGCGACCACATCCGCGAGATTGGTGATCGACAGGTCCACGGTGAGGCCAGAGTCTTCAAGCAAAAAATTCTGTTCGGCGCGGAAGGAAAATGGCCATTCCCCGTCAGCCTCATAATCGAGTATCAGCCCAATCCGATCAGAATCCAGTCCAGAAATCTCCCATGTGCGCCGGTGAGCAGGTCCATGCATGGCATCCGGCGCAAGGGCCGGATGTGGCAGGAGGTCATGGCGGATGCCGGCATGAACGAATGAGCCGCCATAAAGCCGGTTGTGATAAGGGAACAGCGGATAGGCTCCGGCGCGTGGCCAGTTGAGCGGCTCGAAACCGTCCTCGCCCGTAGGCACCAGAATATCGCCGTGGTCGGCATGGTGCAGATGGGTCATCCTGCCGCCCCATGCGGGTCGCAGGCGGGCCGAAAGCGGCCCGCAGCTTATCGCAACCGTTTCAGGCGAAGGCATAGGATCCGTCAGGACGTTTTGGTACCCGCCTCTGCCAGTGAACATAACCATCTTCCTGCATGGCTTTTTCATCCATCTCGACACCCCAGCCGGGGCGATCCGGCCTCAGTTCCAGATATCCGTCCTTCGGCAGATAGGGGTCGACGACATAACGGGTTTCATCCTCGCGTTTTTCCAGATCGGTGCCGCCATAAACGTAGCATTGCCCTTTCGGCAGCCGGTATTCGAGAATACGGAAATTCTGCTGGGCCGCGGAAAAATGTACATTGACGGCGGTGGCGAGCGGCCCCATCGGGTTATGCGGCGCGATGCTGACAAAATGGGCTTCCGCAAGCGTAGCGATGCGACGCATCTCCGAAATGCCGCCGACGACGCAGATATCAGGCTGGATGATATCCGCACCCTTTACCTGAAGAAGGCGCAGGAACTCATTGCGATGATAGAGACTTTCTCCCGTTGCCAGCGTGCAGTTCAGCCCCTGTTTCAGGTCTCCCCACATCTCGATGTTTTCCGGACGCAAAGGCTCCTCGAAGAACAGCGGATCGTAAGGGGCAAGCGCGTTGCCGAGCTGGCGGGCAGCCGCGGGTTCGAAAATCTTGGCATGGGCATCAAAGGCGATATCGTAATCGGGCCGCACGGTTTCACGCAGCGAGCGGAAATATTCGGCAGAACTGCGCACCACCTCGCCCCAGCGATGGGCGTGGATATCGAGGCGCCACGGGCTGAGCTTGAAAGCCGTGAAGCCCCAGTCCTCATTCAGACGGTCGAACTCTTCCTTTGCAGCTGGCGCGTCCGGAGCCGTGTAGACCCCGGCATAGACCTTGATACGGTCGCGCACTTCGCCGCCCAGCAGCTTGTAGACCGGCACCCCCGCCGCCTTGGCGGCAAGGTCCCAGAGGCAATGGTCCAGCGCCGAGATGGCCGAGAGACCGAGCGCACCGGGCGGAAAACGGTTTTGCTGCAGAAGGAGATTGTAGAGATATTCAACCCGCGTCGGGTCCTGCCCGGCGAGGAAGCCGTAGAGGTAATCCAGCAACGGCGGCAGGGCGAGATCCGGGCCGTGATTGTAACATTCGCCCCAGCCGGTCAGACCGTCATCGGTATCGAGAGCGACGACAACGCGGGGACGGTCCTTGTCGCGGGTGACGAATACCCGCATGCGATCGATTTTCATGCTTTAGTCTTCCTCGTGAATTGCAGGATGCGATGGTCGCGACGTTATCGGGCCACAACCCCGTTCTTGATCTCGGATGGCTCGACATAACGGAACCTTCGGGTGCGATCCCGGTCGCGTGGGTCAGGGCGCGGAATGGCGGAAAGAAGCGCCTGCGTATAGGGATGATCCGGCGCGTTGCACACCTTTTCCGCCTCTCCCACTTCCACCAGCTTGCCGCGATACATCACCCCGACGCGGTCGCACATGTATCTGATGACGCCGATATCGTGGCTGATGAAGATGTAAGCGAGCCCCAGTTCGTCCTGCAGCCGCATGAGCAGATCCAGCACCTGGAACCGCACAGACACATCCAGCGCCGAGGTTGCCTCGTCCGCCACGATGATGCGCGGCTTCAGCGTGATGGCGCGGGCGATGCCGATACGCTGGCGCTGGCCGCCGGAAAAGGCGTGCGGGTAACGCTCACGCCCGGTCGGGTCGAGACCCACCTGCTCCATCAGGGCGCAGACGCGTTCATCCAGTTCCCTGCCCCTGGCAATGCCATTGACCAGCAACGGCTCGCCGATCACCTGCGCCACCGTCATGCGCGGATTGAGTGAGCCGAACGGGTCCTGGAAGACCATGCGCAATTCGCGCCGTGCGGCTTTCAGCTCGGCACCTTCGATTTTGGCCAAATCAACCACCGTGCCATCCGCCCGGCGATAGCGCATTTCGCCGCCGGTCGGATCGTAAAGGCGCATGATCGAGCGGCCCATCGTGGTCTTGCCGGAACCGCTTTCGCCGACGATGCCGAGCGTCTCGCCGGGCAACAGCTTGATCGAGACGCCATCCAGCGCCTTCATCTCGCCGAAATGCATGGAGAGGTCGTTGACCTCCAGGATGGGCGCTGCGGCAAGATCGAGCGGCGGGCGGGCAAGCCGGATTTCCGCTTTCTGCTCCAGTTTCAGCACCGAGCCGATCAACATGCGGGTATAGGGATCCTGCGGGCTGTGGAATATCTGCTCGACGGTGCCATATTCCTTGGCGACACCGTGATGCATGACCAGCACGTCATCGGCAATCTGCGCCACCACACCCATGTCATGGGTGATGAACAGCACCGCCATGCCATGCGCTTTTTGCAGCCGCGATATCAGGTCGAGGATTTCGGCCTGTGTCGTCACATCAAGTGCCGTTGTCGGTTCGTCGGCGATCAGAAGCTGCGGTTTGCAGGCCAGTGCCATGGCGATCATGGCGCGCTGGCGCATGCCGCCGGAATACTGGAAGGCGTAACGATCCAGCGCCTTTTCAGGATTGGGGATTTCCACCTGCCGCAACAGTTCGATGGCCTCGGCCCGCGCCTGCGCCTTGTTCATCTTCAGATGCAGCCGCAGCACCTCGGTGATCTGGTCACCCACGGTGTGCACGGGTGAAAGCGACGACATCGGCTCCTGAAAGATCATCGCGATATCTGCGCCGCGTACCGAGCGGATGGCCCGGCTGCGCGGATCGAGCTTTGCGAGATCCAGCGACGTGCCATCGGCGCGGTTGAGGATGATCGACCCGGACGCGATGGAGCCGGGGCTGTCGATGATCTGCAGGATCGAGCGGGCGGTGACGGACTTGCCCGAACCGCTTTCGCCGACAACGCAGAGCGTCTTGCCACGATCAATGGAAAAAGACAGATCGTTGACCGCCCGGAATACCCCGTTTCTGACCGGAAACTCGGTGACCAGATTGCGGACTTCAAGCAGCGGCTTTGCTGGCTTCATGGAGAGAATATCGCTCATCCGGGGCCTCACTTGTTATAGGGGTCGGCTGCGTCGCGCAGACCGTCACCGAGCAGATTGAGTGCCATGACGGCAACGACGACAGCCACGCCGGGCAGGAACAGCCACGGTGCGGTTGCAATCGAGCGAATATTCTGCGCCTCGCGAAGCAGCACGCCCCAGGAAATGGTCGGCGGCTGGAGGCCGAGACCGAGGAAGGAAAGCGAGGTTTCCGCAAGGATCATCGCCGGAACGGCCAGCGTGACCGAGGCGATGATATGGCTCGAAAAACTGGGCAGCATGTGGCGGAAGATGATGCGTCCTTCAGGCACGCCATCCAGCCGCGCTGCGGCGACGAACTCTTCTGTCCTCAGCGACAGGAACCGGCCGCGCACGACGCGGGCAAGCTGCGCCCAGCCGGTGAGCGACAGGATGATGGTGATCATCATATATTGCAGCGTTGCCGGCCAGCCCTGCGGCAGGGCGGCGGCCATTGCCAGCCAGATGGGAATGGTGGGCAGCGACAGAACGAAGTCGATCACCCGCTGCATGACGAAATCGATGCGGCCGCCGTAATAACCGGAGATACCGCCGAGAACGACACCAAGCAGCAGCGAGAAGAACACACCGACAAGACCGATCGACAGCGAAATCTGCGACCCCTGTACGACGCGGCTGAAGACATCACGGCCGAGACGATCCGCGCCGAAAAGAAACAGCGGCCGCGTCTTGTCGGTGGAAGCAAGCAGGTGGATATCCGTGGTGAACAGGCCGAACACGGAATATTCGTAACCACGGCCGAAAAGCTGGACCGGGATTTTCTTCGCCGTATCTTCGACGAACACTGCCGCCAGCGTCTCGGGATTGCGCGTCAGCTTCAGAGGATAATAATGCAGCCCGAGCGAGAAACCGTCGGTCGTATCGATGAAGTGGACGCGCTGCGGCGGATGGAAGGTGGCGCGGGCATTCTGCAGCACCGGATCGTTGATGGCGAAGAAGCCCGGCACCAGCGCAACGATATACATGGCGATGGTGATGAACAGGGCGGCCATGGCCAGCTTGTGGCGCTTGAAGGCCCACCAGATGAGCTGCCACTGCGAAGCGACGGCGGCGCGGTCCTGCCGGGCATTAGTGGTCATAGTGATATCGCTCATGGCGCCCTCCTATTCGAGACGGATGCGCGGATCGACCAGCGCAAGCAGGATGTCGCTGATAAGCGAACCGATCAGCGTCAGCGCGCAGATCAACAGCACGAAAGCGCCGGCGAGATACATGTCCTGCGCCATCAATGACTGCAGAAGCAGCGGTGCGGCCGTCGGCAGATTGAGCACGATGGCGACCACCACGGAGCCCGAAATGAGATTGGGCAGCAGCCATGCGATGGTGGAAATGAACGGGTTGAGCGCAATTCTGAGCGGGTATTTCGTCAGCAGCTTGAACTCGGACAATCCCTTCGCCCGCGCCGTGGTCACATAGGGCTTGGGCAATTCATCCAGCATATTGGCGCGCATGACGCGGATGAGACTTGCGGTGGAAGACACGGCAAGGATGGCGACCGGCAGCCAGATATGGGCCATCAGGTCAATCATCTTGGCGATGCTCCAGGACGCCGTTTCATATTCGGCGGAAAACAGGCCGCCGACATCAGCCCCGAACTCCACCGCCGCGACATACATCAGCACCAGCGCCAGCAGGAACGACGGTATGGAGAGACCGAAAAAGGAAAAGGCGGTGAAGAGATAATCGCCGATCGAATATTTGCGCACGGCGGAGAAAACGCCGATCGGAAGGGCGATGGCCCAGGTGGCGAGAAGGCTGGCGACGGCGAGAACCAGCGTCAGCGCCATGCGCTCCCAGATGAGGCCGGAAACCGGCTGCTGCCATTCGAACGAAATGCCGAAATCACCGCGGCTGATGATGCCCCATATCCATTTCAGATATTGCACGATCATCGGGTCATCGAGGCCGAAGCGTTCACGCAGCTGCGCCGCCGTATTGTGGTCGATGACCTCGTTGGAAGCGGCCAGGGTGGCGATATAGGTCGTCACATAATCGCCGGGTGGCAGCTGAATCAGGACAAAGGCAAGGAAACTGACGGCAAACAGGGACGGTATCATCCACAGCAGGCGTTTTACGATAAAAAGCAGCATGTCGTTCTCGCAATCACATTGGACCGCACCCGCCGCCTTCCAACCAGGGAGACGAATTGTGGGCGGTGGAAACAACCTGAGAGGCGTCGCCGCGATGAGGCAGCGACGCCCATATGGTGGTGTCAGCTTGTGAAGGTGAACTGTTGCGGCAGCGCCGGGCCGGGATTGGGCCATGTCCAACTGTCGGGTTCCGTTTCCGGCACATTGCGCAGATTGTTGCGGATGATGCCGAAACCGCCAACGGCAAGGCAAAGACCGATCGTCTCGAACTCTTCCGCCGCGATGTCGAAGATTTCCTTCATCTTCTCACCGCGCTTGGCAAGGTCGGCCGTCGAGCGCGCCTCGTCAAACAGCTTGAAGCGCTTCTTCTGGCTTTCCGGCGGCTCCTCGCCTTTCTGGCCATTCGAGGTGTACCAGAGTGCCCACGGAATGGCGTAACGCGACCCCTGCGGATGGAAGGCGAAGAAATCGCGCGGGTCGAGCATCGGATCGAGACCGCCGGGGCCGGGCCAGACGGCAGCATCATGGGCGTTGTCATCGCCGCGCGTGTAATAGAGCGCGCGTTCGATGGTGTTGACCTTGATGTCGACGCCGATCTGCGCCCATTGCGCCTTCACCAGTTCCAGCGCATCGACCAGATCGGGATAAAGCGTCGGGATGACGTCGATCGAGAAGAAGATCGGTTGGCCATCGGGGCGAAGCCGCATGCCATTGCCGTTCTTCTTGTCGTAACCGGCCTTGTCGAGAAGATCATTGGCCTTGTCCGCATCGTATTCGGTGAATTGCCGCGCCAGCTTTTCATTATACCAGGGGTGCGTCGGGCGTGGCCCGGCCTGATATCCCTCGCTCTGACCGAAATAGACGATGTCGATAATTTCCTGCCGGTTGAGTGCGATGGACAGCGCCTGACGGAAGGACTTGTCGGCGAACATCTTGCGCATCGCCGGGTCTTTGTGGGTGATGTTCAGGTAGATCTGGCACTGCTGCGAGGCAGACGGCACCAGCGTCAGCAGGCGGTAGTCACCCTTTTTCATGTTCTGCGACAGGGTCGGCTTGTTGGCGAGAACGCTGATATGGCGCTCCTGAATGTCGATCTTGCCGGAAATCACGTTCAGCATCAGCGATTCCACGTCCTGCGAAATGCCGAAATTGATTTCATCGATATAGGGCAGCTGGTTGCCGTCGGTATCGACCTGCCAGAAGTAAGGGTTGCGGGTCATGACCACGCGTGTCGCGCCGCCGGAATAGGGTTCCTTCACCACCCAGGGGTCCAGCGTCGGCTTGTCGACATTCGACCAGCGGGACGGAATTTCGATATCGCCGCACTTGGCGCGGAACAGTTCCGTCCAGCTCGATACGCCGGCAGCCTTCACATCGGCATCCAGCGCCGTGTTGTATTTCGGCAGGAACTTGCTGCAATAATGCTTGGGGAACAGCGTCGGATGCTGGCCGAGCGGCGTGGCGAGGTTTTCCAGATAAAGCGCATTCGGCGCCGCGAATTTGAACCTTACGGTGAAATCATCGACCTTCTCGACGTCGACGGCCTTGCCGGCCACGGAAAGCTGCGCAGGCGTCGCGCTGTAAAGTTCCTTGTTCTTGATGCAGTCCTCGATGGCGAACACCACGTCATCTGCGGTGAAGGGATGACCATCCGACCATTTTGCGCCCTCCAGCAGATGGAAGGTGAATTGCGAGGCATCGTCGTTGACTTCCCACTTCACCGCAAGGTTCGGCAGAACCTCGGTGAAGTCCATGTTCCAGCGAACCAGCCCCTGATTGCCAACCATGCGCAGGATGCCGTTATGGTCCGACGAGCCGCGCAGGCCACGGCGCAATGTACCGCCATAGGTGCCGATCTTTTCATGCGGTGTCACCACCATCGGATTTTTCGGCAGGCGTTCGGCCAAGGGCGGCAATTTGCCGTCCTTAACCAGCGCCTCCAGTTCCGGCGCTTGGCCGCCGGTGGCTGCCCTGGCCGAGGTCCCGATGACGGAAAGGGCGGCGACGCCCCCAAGCCCCGCCATGAAGGTTCGGCGCGTCACGCCAAGCGAAAATTTATCCCCATCGCGCATCGATCATCCTCCCAAAAAATCACCGGCAGCGAGACGGCTTTCACCGAACCGCAACGGCCCTCCCGGCCAGCCAGCACACCGATCCTCCATCGGCAGGGGCAGACCATATGGGCGTTTTCAGATGATTACAAGTATTGACAGCTTTTTACATATTTTTTATTCGTAGATTGGTTTTCAGGATCAGGCTTGACGAAAAAATCGGCACGACAGCACCCTCGCTTACAAAAACCCCGGTATTTCTGTTGCGATTGAAATGCAGGAAATCCATTAACTTCAGCGATTTGCAACGGAAGGGCTGCTGATGGACAATCAAACCGCATCTGCCGCCGCTCGAGGCGAGACCAGGCTGAGCGACATCATCTACGAAAAGATCATCGGCATGATTTCGGACGGGCGGTTTCCCATGAACGAGCGGCTGCCATCGGAACAGAATCTGGCGTCGTTGTTCGGCGCATCCCGGCCGGTTGTGCGCGAAGCCCTGGAGCGGCTGCGAAACGATGGCCTCATCGTCTCCCAGAAGGGATCGGGCTCCTATGTGCGCCAGCAGCCGGATTCGTCCGTGTTGCAGCAGGTGCCTGTCGGCTCGCTTGCCGACGTGCAGCGGTTCTTCGAATTCCGGTCCGGCCTTGAATCTGCAGCCGCCGAACTTGCGGCGCGCAACTGGCAGGCCGCCGACAAAACCCGCATCGAGCAGGCTATTGCGGCGCTGGAACAGTGTCTGGAGCGCAACGATCTTGGTGCGGAGGAAGACTTTGCCCTGCATGAAGCCATTGCGAAAGCGAGCCACAACCAGTTCCACATCACGGTGCGGATCTGGTTCAAGCCGCATTTCGCGATCGGCCAGTCAGTGACACGCAGCCTCAGCCTCAAGCGCACGCCGCAACATGTGCGCGAGGTGCAGAACGAGCATACGGCAATCGTGGAAGCGATTTTTGCCCGGCGGGAACAGGCCGCGCATGACGCGATGAAAGACCACATCCTGAAGGCGCGCGCGCGCATGTTTCAGGGCGTCGGCAGCTAGAACCGTTTCCGCAATTCGAAGGACGAGACCGTACAGGGCGATGGGAGAATAATCAGTGAGCCAGCCGCGCATCATGGAACCGAAACTCCGCGCCCTCATCGACACGCCGTTGAAAGTCGGCGAATCACCGACATGGGACCAGCGGACCGGCAATCTGTGGTTCGTCGATATTCTCGCCCCCGCCATTTTCTGCCTGTATCCGGGCGGCAAGCTCGACAGATACGATATGCCCGCTGAGGTGGGTTGCCTCGGCCTTTGCGACAATGGCCTCATCGTGGCGGGCCTCAAGACCGGCGTGCATCTTCTTGATCCCGCAAGCGGAACGCTTGAACTTCTGTGCGACCCGGATGAAGGGCGGCCTGACAGCCGCCTCAACGATGGAAAGATCGGCCCGGACGGCCATTTCTGGGTGGGAACCCGCGACGAGGCTGCCATACAGACAGGCAATGCGCGCCTCTATCGCGTCGCACCGGATGGTGGCGTCGAACGCATCATCGATGGCGACATGTTCACCTCAAACGGGCTTGCCTGGAGCCCGGATGGCACGCGCATGTATCATTCCGACAGCAGCGGGCTGATGTATCAGGCGTTCGATTTCGATGTCGCGACCGGCAGGCTCGGTCCGGCCGAACGTCTTCACGACTTCGCACCGGACGAAGGCAGGCCGGATGGGGCAGCGACCGATAGCGAAGGCTGTTACTGGAGCGCCGGCGTTCAGGCCGGGCGTCTCAACCGTTTTTCGCCCGACGGCGAACTGTTCGAGATCTACCGGGTGCCCTTCAGGGGGCCGACCATGCCGTGTTTCGGCGGTCCTGATCTCAAAACGATCTATCTCACAAGCCTCGTGACCGAAACGGACGGCATCACCACCGCCGGCACCCTCGTGGCATTCGATGCCCCTGTCGCTGGCACACCCGTTCACAAATTCTCCATCTGAAGATGACCTTTGATCTGAAGGAACCCAGTTGATGACCACATTCGATTTTCGCCAGGCCCTGCAGGGTATCTCCGGCGTTCCGGTAACGGCCTATGATGCAAGCGGCGAAGTAGACACCGGTGTCACCGCCAAGGTCTACGCCGGTGTTGCAAAGGCGGGCATCCATAATATCGTCGCGGCCGGCAATACCGGTGAATTCTACGCCTTGACGCCCGCAGAAATTCTGAAGGTTTATGAGGCCGCGATAAAAGGGGTCAGCGGAAAAGCCCCGGTCACGGCGGCGATTGGACGCTCGCAGCGCGAGGCTCTCGCCATGGCCCGCCAGGCAAAAGAAATGGGCGCATCCGCCGTCATGTCGCATCAGCCGGTCGACCCTTTTGCGGCGCCGCAATCGCAGATCGACTATTTCGTCGGTCTGGCAGAGGGCAGCGAATTGCCGCTTGTCGCCTATGTCCGTGCGGACGGTTTTTCGGTCGATGACATGGTAAGGCTTTCCAGCCACCCGAATGTTGCGGGCATCAAGTTCGCGACCACCGACATCATGCTGCTGTCGCGGGCGATTGCCGCTTCCGATCCGAAGGGCGCTCTTTATGTCTGCGGCCTTGCGGAAAGCTGGGCGCCCGCCTTTTCGGCCGTCGGCGCCCGCGGTTTCACATCCGGCCTGGTCAACGTGGCTCCGCAATTCTCGCTGCAGGTGCATGATGCCCTGACGTCGGGCGATTTTTCGGCGGCACGCAAGATCGTTGAAAAGATCGAGCTGTTTGAAAGGCTGCGGACACGCTATCGCAACGGCGCCAATGTGACCGTGGTGAAGGAAGCCATGGAAATTCTGGGGCTCAAGGTCGGCCCGGTGCGCGCGCCGGGACTTGCCCGGCTGGACAAAGACGATCGCGCGACGCTTGAAGGCCTGCTCGCCAGCTGGCGTTGACGGGCGCATTTTCCGCTATGCCGGCGATACGCCGGCATGTGCTTGCCGGGTGGCGCGCTGATTTGCGCCACCCGAACAACGGATGGACGCTCAGCCGAACAGCGCGAGACTGCTCCTCACGGTAACCCACACGCCCCAGAGAAGCGGAATACCGACAGCAATCCAGGCAAGGGCCGCCTTGGTATCCAGCCCGCCACGTCCGATGCCGAAGGAACCCGTCGGGCCGGCATTGGCAGCCGCCGTTTTCGCCTGCAGCGCCGCCACCTCCGCATCCGACATGAACCACTTGTCCGAGAGCGGTCGCACGAAAGCATTGGCCACCAGGCCGATCGCCAGCATGCCGGCCAGAATATACATGGTGCTGGTATAGAGCGCTGGTCCCGGCGCCACACCCGCCGCAATCTGCGCCTCGCGGATATAGTTGACGACGACCGGGCCGGCGATGCCGGCAGTCGCCCAGGCCGTCAGCAGGCGACCGTGGATTGCGCCGACGAACTGCGTGCCGAAAATATCGGCGAGATAAGCGGGAATGGTCGCAAAACCACCGCCATACATGGACAGGATGATGCCGAAGGCCAGCACGAAGAGCGCCTTGGAGCCCATCGTCGCCAGCGTCGGCGCCAGCGCATAAAGAATGATGCCGAGAATGAAGAAGCAAAAGTAAGTGTTCTTGCGGCCGATCTTGTCGGACATCGACGCCCAGAAGAAGCGGCCACCGATGTTAAAGAGCGAAAGCAGACCGGTGAAGCCGGCCGCAATCGCCGCGATCTGCGCCTTCTGCCCGGCATCGAGATCTGCAAAGCCCACGCCGGGCAAGCCGATCAGCGAGCCCGCGAAGATTTCCTGCAGCATGGGCGAGGCCATGCCGATGACGCCGATGCCCGCCGAAACGTTCAGGCACAGCACCGCCCAGATCAGCCAGAATTGCGGCGTCTTGTGCGCATCGCGCAGATGCACGTGGCGATGGGTTATCATCGCGCTTTTGGCGGAGGGCGCCGTCCAGCCTTCCGGCCGCCAGCCCGATGGCGGAATGCGGTAACCGAAGGCGCCCGCCATCATGAAGACGAAATAGATCAGGGCCATGACGACGAAAGTCTGCCAGACGCCGACCGAAACATCCGTCTTGAAGCTGTTCATCAGGAGATTGGCGAGCGGCGCACCGATCATCGCTCCACCACCGAAGCCCATGATGGCCATGCCCGTCGCCATGCCGCGACGGTCCGGAAACCATTTGATCAACGTCGATACGGGCGAAATATAACCAAGCCCGAGCCCGATACCGCCAATGACACCGGCACCCAGCCACATCAGCCATAATTGATGCGTGATGACACCGACTGCCGCCACCAGAATACCGCCGCACCAGCAGCAGGCGGAAACGAAGCCGGCCTTGCGCGGCCCCACTCTTTCCAGCCAGCCGCCCCAAATGGCTGCGGAGCAGCCCAGAAGAACGAAGAAAAGCGTATAGATCCAGCCGAGATCGGCGACGCGCCAGTTGCACTGAGTGGTGAACAGCGCGCCCAGAAGGGTGAGGCTGGAGCAGCTGGGGTCCGTGGCCGGCAGCGCCTTCGACAGCGGCAGCCAGAACACGCTGAAGCCATAGGCCATGCCGATGCATAGATGAATGGCAAGCGCCGCCGGCGGCACCAGCCAGCGATTGAAACCCGGTCTTGCGATTATTCGTTCGCGGTCCAAAAACCCGGCTTGCGCCGCCTCTCCCGCCGTTGCATCTGCTACTGCCATTGACATTACCTCCCTCGTGAATGTCTGGACATGTCACGTTCGCCCGTCAGGCGAACACCGATATCGCCGAACGTCCCCCGTCCGGCCGAAAGTCTGATTTTGCAGCCGTGCCGCTCACGCCTCCGTGCTTTCCGGCACGCTCGGTTCCGAAAGGGACTCACCCGCAATTGGTCCCTTGCCGCCCGGTGCGCCTTTTGCATCGTCGCCGAGACCCACGGCATCGGCTGCCGGATCATCGGGCCGCTTGATCTTCTTCGAGGCGGCCAGCACCAGCGGCAGAAAATCACCGGCACCGGCATCCACCATCTCGAAGAACCGGCGTCGCATGCGCGGTTCCCAGAACTTGTTGATATGCGTCGCGACACCTTCGATACGAATATCTTCCGGCTGCGACAGAAAGAATGTCGCAATCTGGTTCGCCATTCGCACCAGCTTTTCATCGGTGTGGTTGAGCAACATGACCTATTCCCCCGCGCCGGCAGCCGGCCGGTGCCTCTGTGTGTCATAAGGCCGGGCGCACCCGGCCCTCCTTATTCCGCCGCTTCGAGCTTGCCGGCGATCCGCCGCGACCGGCGGCCAAGCGCATCATATTCCTCCTGCCATTCGGTCGGCCCGTTGGAGGGCGAGACCTGCACGGCGGTCACCTTGTATTCTGGGCAATTGGTTGCCCAGTCGGAGAAGTCGGTGGTGATGACGTTCGCCTGCGTGCCGGGATGGTGGAAGGTCGTATAGACCACACCCGGCGCCACACGGTCGGTGATCAACGCCCGCAGCGTCGTGTCTCCAGACCGGCTGGCAAGCTTGATCCAGTCGCCATCCTTCACGCCGCGCTGTTCGGCATCGTGCGGATGGATTTCGAGACGATCCTCCTCGTGCCACACGACGTTTTCGGTGCGCCGCGTCTGCGCGCCGACATTGTATTGCGACAGGATGCGGCCGGTGGTGAGCAGCAGCGGGAACCGCGGACCGGTCCGTTCGTCCGTCGCCACATATTCGGTGCGGATGAACTTGCCCTTGCCGCGGACAAAACCGTCCACATGCATGATCGGCGAACCCTCGGGGAATTTCTCGTTGCAGGGCCACTGCACCGAACCCTTCTCTTCCAGATAGTCGTAGGAGACGCCGGCAAAGCTTGGCGTCGTCGCGGCGATCTCGTCCATGATTTCGGACGGGTGTGCGTAATTCCACGCAAGTCCCATGGCCTGCGCCAGCTTCTGCGTCACTTCCCAGTCGGCATAACCGTTCTTCGGCGACATGACCTTGCGCACGCGGTTGATGCGGCGCTCGGCATTGGTGAAGGTGCCGTCCTTTTCGAGGAAGGTGGAACCCGGCAGGAAGACATGGGCATAATTCGCCGTCTCGTTCAGGAAGAGATCGTGCACCACGACACATTCCATCGCAGCGAGACCGGCCGAAACATGCTTCGTGTCCGGATCGGACTGGAGAATATCCTCGCCCTGAATATAGATGCCCTTGAAGCTGCCATCGACGGCCGCATCGAGCATGTTGGGAATGCGCAGCCCCGGCTCGTTGTTGAGCTTCACACCCCAGAGTTTCTCGAAGATGTCGCGCGTCGCATCGTCGGAAATATGCCGATAGCCCGGAAGTTCGTGCGGGAACGAGCCCATGTCGCAGGAGCCCTGAACATTGTTCTGCCCGCGCAGCGGATTGACCCCCACGCCGGGGCGGCCGATATTGCCGGTCGCCATGGCGAGGTTGGCGATTGCCATCACCGTGGTAGACCCCTGGCTGTGTTCGGTGACACCGAGCCCGTAATAGATGGCGCCATTGCCGCCCCGGGCGTAAAGACGCGCCGCGCCGCGAACTTCTTCCGCCGGCACGCCGGTGAAGCTTTCGGTTTCTTCCGGGCTGTGTTGGGGTTCTGCAACGAAGGCCGCCCAATCCTCGAATTCCGACCAGTCGCAACGCTCGCGGATGAAGGCTTCGTTGAACAGGCCTTCCGTGACGATGACATGCGCAAGCGCCGTCAGCACCGCGACATTCGTTCCGGGCTTCAGCGGCAGGTGGAAGGACGCCTCCACATGCGGCGTGCGGACGAGATCGATCCGGCGCGGATCGATGACGATCAGTTTGGCGCCCTGACGCAGCCGTTTCTTCAGCCGCGAGCCGAAAACCGGATGCCCATCGGTCGGATTGGCGCCGATGACCAGCACTACATCGGATTGCTCGACACTGTCGAAATTCTGCGTGCCGGCGGAGGTGCCGAAAGCCTGGCCGAGACCGTAGCCGGTCGGCGAATGGCAGACGCGGGCGCAGGTATCGACGTTGTTATTGCCGAAGCCGGCGCGGATGAGTTTCTGGACGAGGAAGGTTTCTTCATTCGTGCAGCGCGACGAGGTGATGCCGCCGATGGATTCCCGGCCATAGGCGCCTTGAATCCGCTTAAACTCCGAGGCGACGTGGGAGAAAGCCTCCTCCCACGTGACTTCCCGCCAGGGATCGCTGATCTTTTCGCGGATCATCGGGTTGAGAATGCGGTCCCTGTGGGTGGCATAACCATAGGCGAAGCGACCCTTGACGCAGGAATGGCCGCGATTGGCCTGCCCGTCCTTCCACGGCACCATGCGCACCAGTTCTTCACCGCGCATTTCCGCCTTGAAGGAGCAGCCGACACCGCAATAGGCGCAGGTCGTGACCAGCGAATGTTCCGGCTGGCCGATCTCGATCACCGATTTTTCCGTCAGCGTCGCCGTCGGACAGGCCTGCACGCAGGCGCCGCAGGAAACGCAGTCGGAATCGAGGAATGCCTCATGCGCGCCGGGCGACACACGGCTTTCGAAACCGCGCCCTTCGATCGTCAGCGCGAAGGTGCCCTGCACTTCCTCACAGGCGCGCACGCAGCGGGAACAGACAATGCATTTGGAAGGATCATAGGTGAAATAGGGATTGCTCTCGTCCTTCGGCATCCAGCGGGCGTTGAGATCGCCCTCACCGGTGCGGACCTTGACGTGGTTGTCGCCTTCATAACCGTAGCGCACATCGCGCAGGCCCACGGCACCCGCCATATCCTGCAGCTCGCAATCGCCATTGGCGGCGCAGGTCAGACAGTCGAGCGGGTGATCGGAAATATAAAGCTCCATCACGCCCTTGCGGATCTGCTTCAGCCGCTCCGTCTGCGTGTGCACGACGAGACCGGGGGCAACAGGCGTGGTGCAGGAGGCGGGGGTGCCGTTGCGGCCCTCCACCTCGATCAGACAGAGCCGGCAGGAGCCGAAGGCGTCCACCATATCGGTGGCGCAGAGTTTCGGAACATCGATGCCCGCTTCCCGGGATGCGCGCATGATCGAGGTTCCCGCCGGCACGGTCACCTGCCGTCCGTCGATGGTCAGCGTCACCATATCCGTTGCGAGGGATTTCGGGGTTCCATAGTCGAATTCTGTCACAAGGGCCATGGTCTTACTCCGCCGCTTCAACACGTGGGATGGGGGCAAAATCATCGGGGAAATGCCGGAGCGCGCTCATGACGGGATAGGGCGTGAAACCGCCGAGCGCACAGAGCGAACCGAATTTCATGGTTTCGCAGAGGTCCGCGAGGAGCGCGGTGTTCTTCTCCCGCTCGATGCCAAGCGCGATCCTGTCAACCGTCTCGACGCCGCGCGTGGAACCGATGCGGCAGGGCGTGCACTTGCCGCAGCTTTCGACGGCGCAGAACTCCAGCGCGAACCGCGCCTGATGCAGCATATCGGCGGTATCGTCGAAAACCACGATACCGGCATGCCCGATAAGCCCGCCAGCCGCCGTAAAGGCTTCGTAATCAAAAATCGTGTCGAAGAGCGAAACCGGGAAATAGGCGCCGAGCGGACCGCCCACCTGCACCGCCTTGACGGGGCGGCCAGTGATCGTGCCGCCACCGATATCATTGACCAGCTGCCCGAGCGGCAAACCGAATGCGGTCTCATAAAGCCCGCCATGTTTGACGTTTCCGGCAAGCTGGATAGGAATGGTGCCATGCGAACGGCCAACGCCGAAATCGCGATAAAAGGCCGCGCCGCGATCCATGATAACAGGAATGGAGGCGAGCGAAATCACATTGTTGACGACGGTGGGCCTGCCGAACAGGCCCTGCAGGGCAGGCAGCGGCGGCTTGGCGCGCACGGTGCCGCGCTTGCCTTCCAGACTGTTCAGAAGCGAGGTTTCCTCGCCGCAGACATAAGCGCCGGCGCCCATGCGCACTTCCATATCGAAGGCGCGGCCGGAACCGAGCACGGAGGGCCCGATGATGCCTTCGCGGCGGGCGATTTCGATCGCCTGCTCCATGACCTTGATGGCGTAAGGATATTCCGAGCGGGTATAGATGAAACCTTTTGTCGCGCCGACGGCGAGGCCGGCAATCGCCATGCCTTCGATCAGCACGAAGGGATCGCCTTCCATGATCATGCGATCGGCAAAGGTGCCGCTGTCACCCTCATCCGCATTGCAGACGATGTATTTCTGATCGGCGACCGCGTCGGCGACGGTCTTCCATTTGATGCCGGTTGGGAAACCCGCGCCGCCGCGTCCGCGCAGGCCGCTTTCGGTTACCTGCGCAACGATGTCCAGCGGTGCCATGGCAACGGCTTTTTCAAGGCCCTTCATGCCCTGATAGGCGCGATAATCCTCAAGCGACAATGGATCGGTAACGCCGCAGCGGGCAAATGTCAGGCGCGTCTGGCTTTTCAGGAACGGGATGTCCTTTGTCGGCCCGAGACAGAGACGATGCTCGCCGCCGGTGAGAAAACCCGCATCGAAAAGCGAAGCAACGTCGCCGGCCTTGACCGGTCCGTAGGCGATCCGGCCCTGTTCGGTGCGCACTTCCACAAGCACTTCAAGCCAGAGCATGCCGCGTGAGCCATTGCGGACGATACGGACATCAAGATTGCGGCTGACCGCCTCACGGGCGATCGCTTCGGCCACCCGGTTTGCGCCAACGGCAAGAGCGGCGGAATCGCCCGGAACAAAAACGGTGACACTCATCGGCGCGCCTCCGTCAGAATGTCGCCAAGACAGTCTTCGTCAAGGCGGGCATGGACTTCGCCATCCAGCATCAGGGCTGGCGCCTGCGCGCAGAGCCCGAGACAGAAGACCGGTTCCAGCGTGACCGAGCCGTCGGCTGCGGTTTCATGCCAGTCGAGGCCGAGCCGGTTCCTGATGGTATCCGCCAGAGGCTCGCCACCCATCGACTGGCAAGCCTCGGCGCGACAGAGCTTTAAAACATGCCGGCCGGAAGGATGATCGCGAAAATCGGGATAGAAGGTTACGACGCCATGAACCTCGGCGCGCGATATATTCAGCGCGGATGCGACGATCTGCTTGGCGCTTTCCGGTATGTAACCGAATTCTTCCTGCACCGCGTGCAAAATCGGCAGCAACGGCCCCTCCAGGTGGAGAAATTCGTCAATGATAGCGGAAACACGGGCCGCCTCATCTGCGGCAACCGCACGAATATTCATAAGCCAGTCCTCCCAAACCGACAGGGGCAGGTATAGCGAGCGGCACATGTTTCAGTGTCAGCGCAGCCCCTGCATCATCGGGGAGAATGGCGAGATCGGCCGGATCAGGTCAATAATGTGTTTTCGTCAACCGATAGAAAATTCCTATCAAAAGCCATCGCCGCTGCGCGCTGACGCGCCTCATGCAGAAGCGCGGAAACCAGTGGCGTGTGCGGCTCACGATAGGTCGCGATCAATCCCACCAGATGTTCCGCATCCGGCTCGGTAATCGGTATCATTCTGATCTGCTTTGGAAAACCAAACGATTCCGCTATGTTACGCGGCATTATTGAAGCCCATTGTCCGGTTCGGATATGCGAAAACAGCACAATCATGGAGTTGGATTCCAGTGTCGGTTTCACCTCCACACCCGCTTCAGCCATATGTTTGTTGATGATGCGGCGGTTCTGCATATCCGAAGTCAATAGGCATAACCTAAGACCTGAAACCTGCCTCCAGGTAACGCTTTCCTGATCGGCAAGCGGCGTTCCGGCGGCTGCAATCAGGTGATATCGCTCCGAATAAAGCGGCACCGTGGTCACACGCCCCAGCGGTTCATTGTCGAGATAGCTGATTCCCGCATCGATCTCGAGGTTTTCGATCTGGCTCAGGACCTGAAGCGAGGTGCGTGACGTCACGGAAAAGGTCACATCCGGATGCCGCGCCTGAAAGGATTCCGTCAATCGCGGCACCATCGCAAGCGCTGTCGGAATGACCGCAAGCCGGATATGGCCCGCCAGACCCTTGCGCGCCGCCCGCATTTCCTCACGCATGGTGCGCGTATCGGCGACGATGCGCCGCGCCCATTCCAGAACACGCTGGCCCTCCGGCGTCAGCCCCTGATAACGCGCCGCACGCACCACGAGAACGACCCCCAGCTGGTCTTCCAGCTGCCGGATCGCAGCCGAGAGACTGGGTTGAGAAACACCACACTCCTCCGCCGCACGGCCAAAATGCTCTGCGCGCGCCAATGCAATGAAAAATTCCAGCTTGTCGATCATGCGTCCTCCCGCAGTGACTCGCGACCCTATGCATGATGCGAGCAGAAGAACACTAAAGCGAGGCGGACAAGCCCGCAAATGGACGCGATTGTTTTCCTGCGCAGACGGCAAGGCCGAGTTCCCTTAAGGGCGAAGAGTCATGCGCGTCGACCTGCTTTTGCGGGCGGCAATCCAGCCCAAACGGTGCTGGACTGGAGATGCGAGCGCTGTGCCAATGATGGGGATCGGCGCCCTGCCCTCTCATTCTCAGGCGTTTCCTGCAGCGGCCGAGACCATCCGGCACTTCCGCAGCCATAAGCTTTATTTGTCGTCCGGCTTGATGAAGTCGGTTATCGCGGGTGGCTTCAGGACAAACTGGCGATCCGAGCTGATATAATTATCGGCGTGCAGGCGCGCGATCGGCTGATACCGGTCCGGATCGACATAACGCCCCTCCGTATCGAGGCAATCCTTGTGGACATGCATGTGCACGACCTCCCCCAATACCAGTGTACGGCGTGGATAATCGATCAAACGCTCCACACGGCACTCAAAGGCACAGGGCGATTCCGCCGCAAAGCTCGCATCGATCTTGCTGCAGGATTTGGCGGTCAGCCCGACAATCGAAAGTTCATCGACCTCGCTATCGAAGCCAAGGCCGCAGACGAGCATTTGATCGGACAGAGCCATGTCGACCATGTTGATGACAAATTCGCCGGTGCGGCGAATATTGGCCATCGTGTCTTTCTCTTCGCCCGTCACCCGCGGCTGGATACCGAGAATAACGATCGGCGGATCGTGGGAGAAAACGTTGAAAAAGCTCATCGGCGCGGCGTTGTTGTGGCCTGCGGCCGAACGCGTCGTGACAAGCGCTATCGGCCGTGGGCCAATAAAATTGGTCAGCAAACGATAACGGCTCTGCGGCTCAAGCGCGGTAAAATCGAATTCCATGGGAGCACCTGATTTATTGTATACAATAATATTTCATATTGCAGACAATTTCTCAATCGCCGTCATCGCTTGAGGTCGATTTTTCCAGCGCCAGCTTTCTGAAGCGAGGAAGGAGCGCAGACATCCCTCGCATTTTCCGACCTTATCGACGGGACCATCATCCACGCATCGGCTTTCAGCGCAAATAAAAACTCCCCGACCTGGAGAGGACGGGGAGCAAACCTGACATCATGCCAGGAACTTTGACTGGAGCTAGTGACTCACCCGTTCGGAAACGGGGTGGATCTGAGTTGTCTAACCCGGTTAGGCTTTTTGTCGAGTATTAGAACGAACGCTCAAGACGAACGAAACCGGTCCAGCTGTCGCCAGCGCCGCTGTCGATGCCTTCACGACCGTCTACGTCCTGGTAGTTAACCGCAACCTTCGTGGAGAGACCGGAGGTGATCTTGTAGCTAGCAGCTACACCCGCACGCCATGCATCGCGATCACCCGTGAACTTGCCGTCCGTGCCGATATCCAGCGTACCGAAGTACTGGAAGCCGGGGGTGATGGTCAGCTTGTCGGTTGCCTTGATGGAGTATTCGGCAGCAACGGTCCACTCGGATTCTTCGTAGTAGGCGTTCGCACCCGAAGCCCACGCGCCGGCGAGACCGAAGACGCCCGGACCAAGCTCTGCCGTCAGGATTGCGCGGATTGCGCCATTCTCAGCATTGGTGTCGTAACCGCCGAGAATGTTCGCCTTAACGCCGCCGAGCTTTGCGCCGACGATACCGCTGACACCAACGTTGTTGTCGCCCTTACCGTTAAGGGACGACCAGTTGCGCTGGGCAACGCCGAGATTGTTCGTCTTGTTGATGGCGGTGTAGTTGGCATTTTTGTCATCGACGTCGTTACCGGCGATAATGCCTTCCAGCTCTTCAACGGCTACGCCAACGTAGAAGGAACCAGCGTCGTATGTATAACGAATGGCGTTCAGACGGGTCTTGTTGGAGCTAAGCTGGTCGTACTCGCCGGCGAGACCGTCATCCCACCAGTTGTAGTAAAAACCAACCTTCAAGCCGCTCAGTTCGATGAAGGCCTGGTCGACAACAACGCCACGGCTGCTGTCCTGGTCAGCATCGCCGCGGAAGCCGATGTAGCCACGCAGAGCGCCGAGCTCGGTGTCAGTGCGGGTGTCGATGTTGAACTGGGCGCGGCTGAAGCTATCCCAATCCGAATCGCCCGACTTACGGCGACCGAAATCGGTCTGGAAACGAACGTAACCATCGAACTTCAGGCAGGTTTCGGTGCCGGGGATGTAGAAGAAGCCGGTACCGAATGCGTCGCAGACGCGGACATATTCCATGGGCTCGGGCTCGGCAGCGACGATAGCGTCAGCGGCCTGTGCGCCGGATACTGCTGCGAGAGCGGCAGCGGAGCCGATCAGAAGGCTCTTGATGTTCATTTGTAATCTCCAGTCAAAAATTTTTCAACAAATGCGCAAATTTGAGGGCTGGTCTTTCCCTGCCGCCCGCTTCCCTGCGCTGAATGAGCAAATGACAGAAACCACCATGGAGTCGCAATCCAAATCGACCAAATAGAAATATAATAGAAGTACACATTCATATTACGTAGTAAAATTACAACAAGTTAGTAGTTTTATATGTAGTAATTTTATATTTTACTTTGCAATAATTACATTTATTACTACAGCTAAATTTTCTAAAATGACAATATTATTAATAAGCGAAATACACTCTCAACGCCCCACGCGATCCTGCGGGGGAAACGAGAATGCACTCATATGCGGGATGAGGCTGCGTGGACTTTCATCGCAAAGCGCGGATCGGGAAAGAAAAGTGCGGGAAATAAAGACGGCGCGTCGCAGCGCGCATGGCGGCACGCTCCCGGTAATCCACTGGAGGCAGAGCTTATGGTCTATCGCCGGAGAGGCCGGTGGGGAATATCGTTCTATTCGCCAGCATTGCCTCGATCGCATCCGCAGGAAGCGGACGGCTGAAATAATAACCCTGACCGTAAGGGCAGCCGGCGGCGCGCAGAAACGCCGCCTGCTCACCGCTCTCCACACCTTCGGCAATGACATCGATGCCCAGAGACCCGGCAAGCTGGATCATGATCGAGACGATGGCGCTGTCCTTGGTTTTTTCCGGCAGGTGGGTGAGGAACGAGCGGTCTATCTTCATGCAGGACAGCGGGAATGTCTTGAGCATGCCAAGACAGGAATAGCCGATACCGAAATCATCCAGCGCCAGGCTGACGCCCATCTGTTTGATGGCCCGCATGATCCGCACCGATGTTTCGACATCCTGAATGATGAGCGTCTCGGTGATTTCGATTTCCAGCAGCGATGGCGCAAGGCCGGTTTCCTTCAGCACCGATCTGATCTGCTGCACCAGCCCGCCCTGAAACTGCCGCGGCGAGATATTGACCGCCATTTTGACGGGCGAGAGGCCGGCGGCAGCCCATGCCTGCGCCTGACGACAGGCCTTCCTGAGAATGCTTTCGCCGAGTTCCACGATGAGCCCGGTTTCTTCCGCAAGCCCGATGAATTCCGCAGGGCCTAGCAGACCTTCCGTGGGGTGCTGCCAGCGCACCAGCGCCTCAACGCCGCTGATCCCGCCGCTGACAAGATCGACCTGCGGCTGGAAGTGCAGGACGAACTCGTCCCTCTTCACGGCTTTGCGCAACTCCTCGATGCGGGTGAACTTCTTCCTCAGATCATCCGCCATGTTCGGGGTGAAGGTGGCAATGCTGTCGCGCCCGTTATGTTTGGCTTCATACATGGCAAGGTCGGCCGCCGCGACGATTTCCGCCGTGGTTTGCCCGTGTTCGGGGAAAAAGGCCATGCCGATGCTGCATGTCACCTTGATATCGTAATTGCCGATGCGCAATGGCTGAGAAACCGCCGCGCGGATGCGCTGCAGGCGGCTTTCGACATCGTCCCTGCGCTCTTCAAGAATGATGACGAACTCATCCCCACCGACCCGGAGAACCAGATCGTTCTGCCGGAGGCTTTTTGCAATGCGCTCGGCGGTCTTCGACAAAAGTGCATCGCCGATGCTGTGACCGAGCGTATCGTTGATCTGCTTGAAATTGTCGAGATCGAGAAAGCCGATGCCGACCCTTCGGTTCGCCTTTGCCGCCGCAGCCAGTATTTCGGGCAGTCGCGTATCGAGGAAACGGCGGTTCGGCAGCCGGGTCAGCATGTCGTGATCCGCCAGAAAGGCGATATGTTCCGCCGCCCTTTTGCGGTCGATCGCCAGCCCCGCCATGCGCGCTGCGGCAGCGATAAACTCCACCAGCGCCGCATCCGGCTCACGGCCGGCAAGCATGCACCAGACGAAGCCATGCGCCTTGCCTTCGCTGGCGGGAATATCGAAACTGAATGCCACCTGCTCCGCCGGATGGGTGAGGCTCTCGGGATCACTGACACTGGAAACAAGGGCGGTCAGCCCCTTCTGCTGCGCAAGCGCCGGCGAGGCGTAAACGGAAGGCTCCCCTTCCGCCGCATCGAACACCCGCACCGCACAGGCCAGTCCGGTTGCGAGATTTTCGATGGCCTTGACGAATTCCTCGAGAAAATCCTCGATACGCGCCGCCGCGACAATCATTTCCAGAATATGCGCCTGCGCCTGAAGCAGTCTTTCCGAAGCCTTTTTCTGGGTTATATCCCGTGAGGCGCCAACCACGCCGATGATGTTGCCGGCCTTGTCCTTCAACGGCACGCGCGACATCATCAGCCAGCGATCGATATCGCCGCGCATGGCGCGCTCCTCGTAACCGAGATCCGGTTCGCCGGTGCGCATCACCCGCGCCTCGGTATCGGGAATGCCGGCACGGTGCGCCGCCTCACCATTAATCTCGTAATCGGTGAGCCCGATCAGTTGCTCGACCGTGTCAAAACCGTTTTCGGTAACGATGGCCCGATTGGCGAAAAGAAAGCGCCCTTCCAGATCCTTGGCATAGATAAAATCCGGCACGTGGTCGATCATTGCTTCCAGAAGCGCGTGCCGGTCGGAAGGATTGGCATTTTCGCTCTTGTCAGGAGTGGCAGATGGCGTGACATCGCGCTTTTTTCGCGACATCCGGGTCTCTTCGGGTGTCTTCGGGCCTTTGGAACGCACCTCTCCGCCTCATCATCTTACAAGGAAGCGGAATAGTAGGATTATACGTATTATATAAGTATGAACAACGGTGGGAGATTGCCGGGAAAGCAGCCTCCCTGACGCCCTGCCCGCCTGAATCAAAACGGCGCAACAGAAGCTGCGCCGTCACTTTATAAAGGTGGCAATTCGTCGTCCGTCACACCACCGGCGTTGGCAGTTCTTTGCCGGCGAAATGCGCATCGAGATTGGCGATAACCAGATCGGCCATGGCGCGTCGCGTCTGGTGTGTGCCGCTGCCGACATGTGGGGCAAGCGTGACGTTGTCGAAGGCGAAAAGCGCTTCCGGCACGCGCGGTTCATCCTCGAAGACATCCAGCGCCGCACCACCGATGGCGCCACTGGAAAGAGCCTCGACAAGCGCCTTCTCATCCACCAGCGAACCGCGCGCCACGTTGACGAGCACGCCCTGCGGTCCAAGCGCCTTCAGCACATCCGCATTGACGATATGGCGCGTTTCGGCGGTGGCGGCGGCGGCAATGATCAGCACGTCGCAATTGGCGGCCAGCGCCTCGATGCTGTCGTAATAATCATAGGCGACATCGCGACGGTTTCTGGCGGTATAGGAAATACGCGCGTCAAAACCCTCGAGCCGCTTTGCGATAGCCTGACCGATGCGGCCCAGACCGAAAATGCCGTAACGACGGCCGGCCACACGGGTGGAAAGCCCCATGTCGCCCTTCAGCCATTGCCCGGTGCGCACATGCTGATCCGCTTGCGGCAGCTTGCGCGCCTGTGCCAGAACAAGACCAAGCGCGAGGTCGGCGACATCGGCCGTCAGCACATCAGGCGTATTGGAGACGCGGAAACCGCGCTGCTTGGCTTCCGCCAGATCGACCTTGTCGAAACCGACGCCGTTGATGGCCACGATTTCGAGATTGGGAAGCGCAGCACCAATATCCGCCGGCAGGCCGATATGGCCGCCGGTGACGACGGCGCGGATTGAAGCACCCTTTTCAGCAAGAAATGCTGCCTTGTCCGCAGCCTCGAACAGGCGATGCACGGTGAAGCGCTGCGCGAGTTCTTCTTCCAGTGCCGGGATGAGCGGGCACAGTTGCACGATTTCAGTGGTCATGGATCTTCCTTTGTGCCGGTGAACTACTTCACATCGGCCTTGACGAATTGCCGGAGTTCAGGCGTTTGCGGATTGGCGAAGAGTTCGGAGGAGCGGCCCTGCTCCCAGATCTTGCCCTTGTGCATGAAGATGGTTTCGGTCGCCACGCGGCGCGCAAAGGCCATTTCATGGGTCACGAGGATCATGGTCATGCCGTCCTTGGCGAGGTTTTCCATGACGGTCAGCACTTCCTCGGTGAGTTCCGGGTCGAGCGCCGAGGTCACCTCGTCGAACAGCATCACCTTCGGCCGCATGGCAAGCGAGCGGGCAATCGCCACGCGCTGCTGCTGGCCGCCGGAGAGCTGGTCGGGATAAGAATCGAATTTCTCAGACAGGCCGACGAGTTGCAGGACTTCGCGGGCGATATCCCTGGTTTCCGATTTCGCCACATCCTTGACGATGCGTGGCGCAAGCATGATGTTTTCACCGACCGTCAGATGCGGGAAAAGATTGTAGCTCTGGAACACGATGCCGACATCGGTGCGCAGCTTGCGCAACGCCTTGGCATCTTCCCCGATCGCATGACCGGCGATTTCGATGCGGCCCGAATTGATCCTCTCCAACCCGTTCATGCAGCGCAGAAGCGTGCTCTTGCCCGAGCCCGAGCGGCCGATGAGGGCAAAGACTTCACCGCGACCGACCGTCAGCGACACGCCTTTGAGGACTTCCAGAGCGCCAAAGCTCTTGTGAACGTTTTCAACGATTACTTCCGGCATGAAGCCTCCTTTCCAGCCAACGCGACAGCTGGGACAACGGGTAGCAGACGATGAAATAAAGCACGGCCACCGCGACGAAGACGCGGAACGGCTGGAACGTGGCATTGTTGATGAGCTGCCCCGCTCTCGCCAGTTCGACGAAACCGATGATCGATGCGATGGACGTATTCTTGACGACCTGGACGGCAAAACCGACGGTCGGCGGTAGCGAAATGCGGATCGCCTGCGGCAGGATGACGTAGCGATATTGCTGGGCGCGGGTAAGAGCCAGCGATTCCGAGGCTTCCCATTGCTGCTTCGGCACCGCCTGGATGCAGCCGCGCCAGATTTCCGCGAGGTAACCCGATGTATAGATGGTCATCGAGGCGCCGGCGGCAAAGAGCGGCGGCAGTTCCAGCCCGGCAAGGCTGAGGCCGTAATAGGACAGGAACAGGATCATCAGCACTGGAATGCCCTGAATGACCTGAATATAGGTGCCGGCGGCAATGCGCAGCGCCTTGAAATTCGAGGTACGGGCCAGCGCGACGAGGAAGCCGACAATGCCGCCGCCGATAAGCGCAATGATCGTCAGAAGCACGGTCCATTGCAGGGCGGTCAGCAGGAAGCCGAATTCGTTCCAGCCGAAAGTTCGAAGAGTCATGACTGCACCTCCGGCATGGCGGTCATTGTCTTGCGGGCGACGCGGCGGCCGAACAGCCACATGCCGACGAGGGCAAGGATGAGCCGCAGGCTGAGCGCCAGCGCAAGATAGATGAGCGTGACGACGATATAGACCTCGAAGGAGCGATAGGTCTGCGATTCCACGAAGGCCGCGGCAGCCGCAAGCTCATGGGTGGAAATGGCCGAACATATGCTCGATGCCAGCATCATCAGCACGAACTGACTGCACAGCGAGGGATAGACCTTGGCAATCGCCGGCACGATGATGACGTGGCGATAGATCTGGTACTTCGTGAAGCCAAGAGCTTCGCCCGCCTCGATCTGCGACTTGTGCACTGCCTCGATGCCGGCGCGGATGATTTCCGTCGAATAGGCCGCGAGATTGATCGTCATGCCGATCAGCGCCGCCGTATCCGCCCCGACACGAAAGCCGAGACCCGGGAGACCGAAATAGACGATGAAAAGCTGCACCAGAAACGGCGTGTTGCGGATCACCTCCACATAACCGTCCACGACGATGCGGACGATACCGCCCTTGATGGAGCGCAGCGAGGCCAAAAGAATGCCGAAAGCGCAGCCGAGCACGATGGACAGGACCGACAGCTTGATCGTCAGCCATATGCCGTTCAGAATTTCATTCTGATACTGGGCGAGCGCGCCGAATTGAAAAGTATAGGACATGCGTCACTCCGTTGACATTTCCCGGTCCGCCGGAAATTTTTCTCCGGCGGACGCGTTGAAAGGCTCAATCAGAAGCTTGGCAATTGCGGCAGAGGACGACCGGTCCACTTCACCGAGATACGGTCGAGATCGCCCGACATCTTCATGAGGTAGATGGAGGTGTTCAGCCACTGGCGCAGCTCGAAATCCTCAAGCTTCGTCGCCATGGAATTGCCCTGCTGGAAGAAGGTGAAACCAACCTGCAGACCGGCTTCCGGGCGCTGTTTGATGATGGCTTCGCCAACCGTGGACGGCAGGGCGACAGCATCCACCTGACCGGCAAGCAGTGCCTGGGCGCTGGTGGAATCGTCTTCGTAAACGACGATTTCGAGACCTTCGACATTGGCCTTGCGCAGCGCGGTTTCCTGCGAGGAGCCGCGATTGACCGAAACGCGCTTGCCCTTGAGGCTGTCGAGATTTTCGAACTTCTGGTCCTTGCCCGAGATGATGTCCATGTTGAAGGCGCTGTAGGGCTGCGTGAACATCACGGTCTTGGCGCGCTCGCCGGTCGGCGCAAGCGTTGCAACGAGGAAGTCGACCTTGCCGGTCTGAAGGGCCGGAATGCGCGCAGGCGGCGTCAGCGGCACAAGCTCAACCGGCAGCGACAGATATGTGCCGATGAGGTTGGCGACATCCACGTCATAACCGGAAGGATTGCCCTTCTCATCCACCATGCCCATCGGCGGAGCGCCGGTCAGAACACCGATCTTGACCTTGCCGCGCGCCGTGATCTCGCTGAGCGAGACAGCATGGGCGGATGTGCTGGCGGCGAGCGTTGCTGCGGCAACACCGACGGCAACGGTCACGTTCTTCAGAAATCTTGAAATGCTCATGGTTTCTCCTCCAACCTTTTAAGTGGCTGCCCAAAGCGGAACAGCAATCTTGCACAAAGCGAAAAATGTTCTCGATAACATTTCACCGCGATTGACCAAAAACTCCTCCCAAGAAACCGCGAAAGCCCAAAACCATATGAATTCTCCTTAAAATTCAATAAGTTCGTCTGGTTATCGATTTTCCTCTTGTCGACACCGTTTCACGTTCTTGGCAGGATCAATAATGCATGTTATCGGTATCATTGCAAGTCCGATCTACAGAACTGTTGCATCGGACATTCATTCGGGAGGAAACCATGTATACACGCTCGGCAATTTTCGAAGGCAGGATCCACCCCGGCCGGGAGGAGGAGTTTTTCCGCATCGTCGAGGAAAAACTGCTGCCGGTCTGGAAACGTATGCCGAATGCGCAGGCCGTGCGGGTGATGCGCACCGAGCGCACCGATCCGGACGCAGCCTCAATCATCATGGTGCAGGAAATCGACTATCCCTCGATGGAAGCCGTGGAGGAAGCGCTGGTCTCGCCGGTCCGGCTGGAAGGCCGGGTGCTGACGGACGAGATGATGAGCATGTGCGACGGACGTTTTTACCATCTGGTCTATAGCCGAGTCGCATGAATCCGGTGCACGCCGCACTGATCTCAAATCATACGGCGTGCTTTCCCTTGATATCTTCGTGTATGTCTTGTCCTGAAACGGTTCGAATTTAGGGAGACATGCTTTGGTGGAGCGAACGCCCTTGGCCGCAGCGTTAGTCACGTCAAAAAAAGCAACCATGAGCGACGTCTCGAAACTCGCGGGCGTCTCCAAGATGACCGTTTCGCGGGTGCTGGCCGATCCTGCCCTGGTGTCGGAGGACACACGCCAGAAGGTGATGAAGGCCATCGAGAAGCTCGGCTATGTGCCTGATCGAATCGCCGGTTCGCTCTCTTCCCGGCGCACCAATTTCATCACCGCCATCCTGCCGACGCTCACCAACTCCAACTTCGCCGACAGCGCGCAGGGGCTGGCCAAGGCGCTGCGCGCGGCCGATTACCAGTTGCTGATCGGTTATACGATGTATGACCTGCAGGAAGAGGAGCGCGTCATCCGCACCATGATGGAGCGCCGTCCCGATGCCATCGTCGTCGCCGGCACGGTGCATACCAAGATGGCGAGCGAAGTTCTGATGCGCGCCGGCATTCCGATCGTGGAAATCTGGGACGTTCCGGAGCACCCGATCGACCATGCGGTTGGCTTCTCCAACTACGAAGTGGGAAGAAACGCCGCCAAATATTTGATATCGCTTGGTTTAAAACGTATTGGCGCACTCGGCTCCCGGGCTGACGGCGCCGTGAACGACTGGCGCGGCGAAAGCCGCCTTGTCGGGTTTGCGGCAGCGTTGCGCGAAGCCGGCATTTCCGACGATCTCATCGTCCGCGAAGGCAGCGCGCCAGTCTCCTATGATCACGGGGCAAAGACGCTCGGCTCCCTGCTCGCGAAGGCGCCCGATGTCGAAGGCATTTTCGCCGTCTCCGATATTTCCGCCGTAGGCGCACTGATGGAATGTCACCGCCGCGGCATTGCCGTGCCCGATCAGGTGTCCATCCTCGGTTTCGGCGATTTCGATATCAGCCGGCAATGTTATCCGGCGATTTCAACCATTCGCGTCGATGCCCAGATGATCGGCCGCAGGGCGGGCGAATTGCTGCTTTCGATATTGGAACCGGAAAAGGATGCCGCTGTTCCCGAAAGCGCGCGGGTGGATGTCGGGTTCGAGCTGATAGTGCGGGAGACGACAAGGCGGTTGGGTGGATAAAGCGGAAGACGGTGGAACGAGCGGGTGCCGCTTGTTTCTTCTCCCCGCCGGGGAGAAGTCCGCGGTAGCGGGATGAGGGGGCAAGCTCTCCGTATATCTCAGCGCTAGCCCCCTCATCCGACCCTTCGGGCCACCTTCTCCCCGGCGGGGAGAAGAAATACCATCGCTCCCTCATCTCGACGTCATCCTCGGGCTTGACCCGAGGATCCACAATTTCAACGGCCGATGGATCCCCGCCTCAAGGGCGAGGATGACAAGGGAGAGGCTTTCTCTTACCTAGCCCCCCAGGTATCCGTCAGCCGATACCCCTCCGGCCAGGGATCGGACGGATCGAGCATGTGCTGGTGGATGCCCGTGATCCAGCCACGGCCGGAGATTTCCGGCAGGATGGCCGGGCGGTCGCCAACCTTTGTCGTTCCAAGAATGCGGCCGGTGAAGGTGGAGCCGATCAGCGATACCGCCGTCAGCGTTTCGCCCTCTTTCATTTCACCGCGCGCATGCAGCACCGCCATACGGGCTGAAAGCGCCGTACCGGTCGGCGAGCGATCCACTTTGCCCGGCTGGATGGCGACGGCCGCCCCTGCCCTGAGGCCTTCGGCCGTGCGCTCCACCTTGCCCGCGAAGAGGCAGAAGGAAAAATGCCGCCAGTCGGGGTTTTCGGGATGATCGAAGCCGAGGGCCTTGTTGGCGGCATTGGTGATGCGCACGCCGAGGCGGGCGATCTCATGCGCCTCTTCCGGCTTCAGGCTGAAACCCATCGCCTCGGCATCCACGATGACGAAACTGTCGCCGCCATAAGCGGTGTCCACCTTCAGCGTGCCAAGACCTTCGACCTCGAGTTCGACATCGAGCTTTGCGGCAAAGCTCGGCAGGTTCTGCACGAAAATGCGCTCGGCCTTGCCGTTACGGCATTCGGCGCGCACCTTCACCAGCCCGCCCGGTGCTTCCAAAAGCATGTGGGTTTCCGGCTCCTGCATCGGCACGATGCCGCCGTCCAGCAGCACGGTGGACACGCAGATGGAGTTGGAGCCGGACATGGGCGGCGTATCTTCCGGCTCCATGATGATGAAGGCGGCATCCGCGTCAGGATGTTTCGGCGGCACCAGCAGATTGACGTGGCGGAACACGCCGCCGCGCGGCTCGTTGAGCACGAAATTGCGCAGCGTTTCGTCACGGGCGATGAAACGGCTCTGCTCCCAGATCGTGTCCCCCGGCGGCGGCTTCACCCCGCCGACGATCACATCCCCGACTTCGCCTTCCGCATGGGCGGAAATGACATGAACGGTCTTGATACTGCGCATTCAAAACTCCTCTAGAATATTTCCAGTCAAACTGCGGAGCGGTTTAGCGTCCGGAAAATGGGAAACCGAAAGATGGGCACGCGTCTGGCCGCGCCCTAGGAAAGCCAGGCGGGAAGACGGGAGACAGCCCGGCCGGTCAGGGCGCTTTCAACACAATCGGCAAGGCTGCCGAAGCGCACCGCGCGGCCGCTCAGGCCCGGACCGTAATGGGCATATTTGCCGGAATTGGTCATCAGGGCGCGGGTCTTCGTCGGAAAAACCGGCTCGGAAATCGAGCACCAGCAGAGATCCGGCAGCACCTGCACGCCGCTGTCCTTCAGGCTTTGCAGCGTACCATCCTGCCCGGCCGCATCGATGACCTGCTGGCCAGCGGTGACGATAACGGCGACATCCGCACGACGTTTGCGGCCCGTAAACAGGGTGGCAAGCGCGCGGCACTCCTCCAGCGAGGCATGCGGGCTGCCGATGGCGACGAGTTGCACCTCCTCCGGCCCCTCGTTCAGAAGCGACCAGCCGGCCGCCATATCCTCAAGGGAAATGGTGACGGTTTCCGCTGTTTCGAGCGGCGCAAGCCCGGCCTCCGGCGTCACGCCCTCGATATGCAACATGGGCGAGGCGGAGGTGGTGCCGAAGGCGGCGCAGAGTGCTTTCAGATCATCCCGCGACGGCTTTGCGGAGCCAAGACCGCGCAGCAGCGGAATGCAATCCGGCGCAGCCTTGCCCGCGAGATAACCGACGAGCGGCCAGAAGGCGTCATCGATGCCAGCTGGCAACGTCACATCGATGATGCGCTGCGGCCGGCGATTTTCTTCGAGATAAACACCCGAAAGCGGCGCCCTGCCCGTCAGTGCAATGCAGAGATCGAGAAAGTCAGGATGTTTGGCGGTGCGGGCGCCGAGCACGGTATTGGCGAAGATCACGGCATTCGATTCGGCCCAGGCGATCGATTCACCGGCATTTGGGGCGCTGTCGAGCAGGTAAGGCGAACAGGTGAAGGTGGGGCGACAGCCCATGCGCACATATGCATCGGCCAGTCTTGCGGCGGGATCGCCGAAATCCTCCGGTACGCCCTGTGCCCGCCAGTTGGCCTTGTCCACGGAAATGGCGTTCATGGTCGATGGAACCCGCACCCTGCCGCCCATATCAGCCATTTTTTCCGCGAAAGTCAGGTTGGCGGGGCTGGCATAGATGCAGCCGTCTATATGGCCCTGGGTGACATCGACAAGCGCGGATGCGCCCTGCTGGGCCGCCATGGCGACGATGATGCGCATGGCCTGGCGCGCGGCGATGCCGTCACGCCCCTCAAGCATCGCCCGGTCGTCGTCCGTGAGGTCGAGATGCGCCGTCGCCGGCGGAGCGATGGCAAGCGAGACGCCGTCAGCCTCAATGGTGCTCTCGTGAATGCGGACATGCGCGGCGCGGGAAAAGCGGGCGAAAGTTTCGGCATCGAGCCGGATGACCGGCAAAGCCTTGTCGAACATTTCCGCGGCAACGAGGGCACCGAGCGTCAGAACGTCTTCAGCCTCGCAGAAAACCAGCGCCGAAGGCGCACGGCCGGTGAGGATGAGATCGAGCAGCACGCCCGAGCCGGTGCAGGAGCCGCGGCTGGTCGGCATGAACAGCACGCCGCTGGTGAGACAGACGCCGTGCAGCGGGTGATGCACGTCGATCACCTTGCCGGTGGCGGGATCGACCCCGCCCCAGAAGCTCAGCGCTTCGGTCGTGGCGATGACCTTGCCCTCGGCGGCACCAGCCAGAATGCTGCGCGCCTCAGGGGTAGTGATTGGCGAAACGGAAGAAGACATCGAAAATCTCCCTGAAGCATTTCCAGTAAACCTGCGTAGCGGTTTGACGCCCGGAAAATGCGTGAAAAAAGCGCTAGAGAATTTTTGCGTTTCGGAGAAAAGCCGAAATTCTCTAGAAACGTTGCGGCGAAAATGCCCTTGTATCGATGGCGGGCTTTTGCCCCGTCAGAAGATCGGCGACGATGCGGGCCGTGCCCGCCGATTGCGTCAGTCCCAGATGCCCGTGGCCGAAAGCATAAACCACCCGCGCCGTGTGCTGCGCTTGCCCAATGGCCGGCAGGCTGTCCGGCAGCGAGGGGCGAAAGCCCATCCACTGCTTGCCGCCTTCGGTCCTCAGGCCCGGCAGGAAGGCCTTCGCCTTGGTCAAAAGCGCCTCGGAACGGGCGAAATTGGCCGGAAGCTCCAGCCCGCCGAGTTCCACCGCACCACCAACGCGGATACCGGAGGAAAGACGGGTAACGACGAAACCATGGCCACCGAAGGTGACCTGCGTGCGCAGATCGAAAGCACCAGACGGCAGGGTGGTATTATAACCCCGTTCCGTTTCCAGCGGAATTTTTTCCCCAAGCGAACGGGCGATGCGATGCGAGAACGCCCCCGCTGCCAGCACCACCTTGCTCGCCTTGCGGGTGCGGCCATCATGGCTCACCACCTCGACGCCGTCTTCCAGCGGTCTGAGCGAGGCAACATCCAGGCATTCAATGCGGCCACCAATGGTGCGGAAATGATCGGCCAGCGCCAGCGTGTAGAGCTTCGGATCGGCAATGGAAAACCAGCCGGGCGTGAATGTGCCGCAGGTGAAACGCGGTGCTATTCCCGGCTGTATCTCGGCCATCTGTTCGGCGTTCAGATGCCGGAACTCAATGCCATGGCGTTCGCGCGCCTTCCAGCCGGCAAGCGAGCCTTCGAATTCCGCCTCGCTTTCATAGACCTGAAGGTTGCCCTCCTTGCGCAGCATGGCAATGGTGTCCGTCTTTCTGAGAAACGGCTCCAGCTCGGCTTTGGAAAGGTCCATCAGCGCCGTCTGCGCGGCGGTGGAATGCTCGACCTTCGAGGCGGCGCAGGCACGCCAGAAACGGAACATCCACGGCGCGATCTTCAGCGCATAGGCCGGCGGCACGCTGAGCGGTCCCAGCGGATCGATGAGCCATTTCGGCGCTTTCCAGAGAATGCCCGGCGATGCGAGCGGCAGGATATCGGTGAAGGCGAAGGCGCCGGCATTGCCGGCCGAAGCGCCCGCTGCCGGTCCCTCGCGATCGATGACCGTGACAGAAAGACCGCGGCCCTGTGCGGCGATTGCCGCCGAGAGGCCGACGACGCCGGCCCCTATGACGATGACATCATTTGCAGGCATTACCGCACGCTCGCCAGGAACTTCTGGGTTTCAGCATGCTGCGGCGCGCCGAACAGCTGGTCCGGTGTGCCGATTTCCGCCATGACGCCCTGATGGAAGAAGGCGACGCGGTTGGAGACATCACGGGCGAAGGCCATTTCATGGGTGACGCAGATCATCGTCATGCCTTCATCCGCCAGCATCTTCAGCGTATCGAGCACTTCGCCCACCAGCATCGGGTCCAGCGCCGAGGTGACTTCGTCGAACAGCATATATTCCGGCAACATGGCAAGCGCACGGGCAATCGCCATACGCTGCTGCTGGCCGCCCGACATGCGGTTTGGATAGACCTTCAGCTTTTCGGCAAGGCCCACATGGGTCAATTGCCTGACCGCGATTTCCTCGGCCTGTTCCTTGGAAATACCGAGCACCTTGCGCGGCGCCAGCATCACGTTTTCCAATACCGTCAGATGCGGGAAGGCGTTCCATTGCTGGAAAACGATACCGACCTTGCGGCGCAGCTTGTTGAGGTCGGTCGATTTGGCATGCACTTCCGTGCCGTCGATGACGATCTTGCCGCTGTCGATCGGCTCCAGGCCGTTGATGCAGGTGAGCAGCGTCGATTTGCCGGAACCGGAACCGCCGATGATGGTGACGACCTCGCCCTTGTTGACGGTGAGGTTGATCCCTTTCAGAACCTCCAGCGGGCCGAAGGATTTGCGGACGTTTTCGATCTCAATCATTGGGGGACCACCGTCTTTCGAGATACCCGCCGAAACGGGCGATGGGGAAGCTGATAAGGAAGTAGATGGCGCCGCAGATCATCAGGATGGTCAGCGGTTCCTGCAGGCGGGTGACGAGGATCTGCGAGGCGCGCAGAAGCTCAATGAGGCCGAGCCAGAGCACCAGCGCGGAATCCTTCATCACACCCAGCGTCAGGCCGATCCATGAGGGCAACGACACGCGGGTGGCGAGCGGCAGCACGATGTAACGCATGTCCTGCGACCAGGTCATGCCGAGCGACCGGCAGGCGCGACGGGTGTTCGACGGCACCGCTTCGATGCCGCCGCGCACGATCTCGGTGCAATAGGCGGCCGTATAAAGCGACAGAACCACGCAGGAGGTGGTAAAGGGCGGCCAGCCGAGCTTGGCGATCGACTGGAAGGCATTGCCGAGCACCAGCTGGATGAGCAGCGGCACGGAGCGGAAAATATCCAGAACGAAGGTCAGCGGCAGCGACCAATAGGGACCGAACTGGAAGCGGACGATACCGAAGATGATTCCCATGATGGTGCCTGCCGTGACGGCGACGGCGGTGACGGCAAGCGTCATGCCGGCACCCTTGGCCAGGAAGGCGAGATCACTCCAGGTGAGAGCGGTTTCAAACATGGCTCACCTCTCTCAGTAACGGAACAGACGCGCGGCCAGCAATCTGGCGGCAAGCGTGACGATCTTGGCGATCACATAATAGATGACCGCGGCGAGCGCGAAGAATTCAAAGGTGCGGAACGAACGCGCATTGAGCGCCTGCGTGACACCGGCGAGATCCGTGTTCATGCCGACCGTGACACCGAGCGAGGTCATGAGGATCGCCCAGACCATCTGGTTGGTGGCCGGCAGGAAAGCCACGCGCAGCATCTGCGGCAGGATGATGAGCCGGAAGGTCTGCATCGAGGTCATGCCAAGCGAACGGCCCGACCGCGTCTGTGTGTCCGGTATGGCTTTCAGCGCGCCACGGAAATTCTCCGCAAGATAACCCGCATTGTTAAACGCGATGCCGACGAGAAGCGCGGTATAGGGGCTGAGATGAATGCCGAAATTGCCGAGCCCGAAATGGGCCATGTAAATCTGGAACAGCGCCGGCGTGTTGCGGGCGATTTCCACCCAGACGGAGGCGAGAGCGCCCAGAATGCGGTTGCCGGAGAGCCGGAACAGCGTCAGCACGATGGCGAAGGACAGGCCGATCACCATCGACAGAATGGCGATCTGCAGCGTCACCACCGCACCGTCCAGAAGCTGCGGCAGAGCCTTCAGCGCCTGATTCCAGTGGAATGTATAGTTGAACATGAAGCGTCCCGCCTTTTCAGAAACGATCAACGGCGCGATCATTTTTGACCGCGCCGTTTACGAAAAGTCCTGATCAGCGATAAACGCCGTTGACGGTGAGCGAGGGAACCTCGCCGCCAACCCATTTTTCATAGAGTTCGGCGTAACGGCCGGTGCGAACCTGCTGGTTGATGAAGAGGTTCAGGTAATTGATGAAGCCGTATTCGTCACGATTGGTGAAGAGCGCGACATAATCGATGTCGTAAGGCGCCTTGCCGACCACGGAGATACCGGCGAACTTGCCCCCCTTGACGTTGGACTGGGCAACCGTCGAGGTGGATACCGTAGCATCGATCTGGCCCTGGCTGAGAGCGAGGAAAACGTCAGCCTGGGTCTGGTAAGGGCGGAATTCGCCGGTGCCCCACTCCTTGACCGACTTTTCAAGCGCGATGGCTTCGAACGTGCCGGCGGTTGCGCCAACCGTCTTGCCCTTCATGTCTTCGAAAGACTTGATGCCCGACTTGTCGTTGGCGGTAACGGCCATTTCGAAAGCGAAATAAGGCACGGTCATGCCGACCGTCTTGGCGCGTTCCAGCGTATCGGAGGTGGACGCAACGCCGACATCGACGCGGCCGGACATCAGCGCCGGAATGCGCTCGGGGAACGGCGTTTCGACGATTTCAGCCGTGACGCCGAGCGCCTTGGCGAGGTCGTTGCAATAATCGACGTCGAATCCGATCGGATTGTTTGCGTCGTCACGTGCACCCATGGGCGGGAAGTCGAGCACGACGGCGCAACGCAGGGTGCCGGACGAAATAATGTCGTCAAGCTTGTCGGCCTTGGCCGGGGTGATAGCGGAAGTGGCGGCCAGGAGGCCGGCGAAAATGACCGATTTTTTCATTCTTTATTTGCTCCCAGAATTGGTCTGCCCTTGAAGGCGCGGTCACTATTTCCCCAAGAAAGCGATAAATCAACATAAAAATACAATGAGTATACAAAAAGAATTTTTTGCATGCGAAAAGATGAGGGTTGGCGGCTAAGTTTCATGGAGAGCGTGGCGCGAGGAACCAAGGAGCTACGCGGAAACATTCCAAGGCCCTCATTCCTGTGACAAGCACAGGAATGAGGGCCTTCACTGCAAGACGGGCGTTTGCGAGCAGGCGCGCCAAATTGCGTTTTTCACAGCGCTTCCGCAAAAAGACACGTTGCAATAGCATCGCCTTTGTATACTTTATGTATTCAAAATGTGCGAGCCTGACATCGGAGGATTATGATGAGCGACACCACAACCCTGACCATTGACGGGCTTTCTGAGCGGGTCGAGGCGATTTTCCGCAAGGCCGGTCTCAATGCCGTGCAGTCTGGGGCGCTCGCACGCGTCATCACGGCGGGCGAGCGGGATGCCTGCAAGTCCCACGGCATCTACCGTATCGAAGGCGCGTTGCGCACCGTCAAGGCCGGCAAGGTCAAGCCCGATGCCATTCCTGATGTGGCCGAGGACGACGGCACGGCGATCGTGAAGGTCAATGCCAATGGCGGTTTCGCCAACCCCGCCTTCGAGCTCGGCCTGCCGGTTCTGGCGGAGCGCGCGAAACGCCTCGGCGTCGCGGCACTCGTCATCAATGACTGCACGCATTTTTCGGCACTCTGGCCGGAAGTCGAGGGGCTGACGTCGAACGGCCTTGCCGGGCTGGTCATGTGTCCGAGCTATTCCACCGTCGCGCCCACCGGCGGCAGCAAACCGCTGCTTGGCACCAACCCCTTCGCCTTCGGCTGGCCGCGCAAGGGCGCCTCACCCTATGTCTTCGATTTCGCGACGTCGGTTGCGGCCCGCGGTGAAATCGAACTGCATCGGCGGGCCGGAAAGCCCCTGCCGGAAGGCTGGGCTCTGGATGTCGAAGGCAAGCCGACGACCGACCCGGAAGCCGCCCTTGCCGGCTCCATGCTGCCCTTTGGCGGCCACAAGGGATCGGCCATCGGCACGATGATCGAGCTTCTCGCCGGCATCATGATCGGCGATTTCACCAGCCCGGAAGCGCTCGAATTTCTCGGCAGCACGACACTTGCCCCCACCCATGGAGAGCTGATCGTCGCCTTTTCTCCCGAAGCCTTCGCCAAGGGCCGTCCCGGCGATCCGTTCCAGCGCGCGGAAGTGCTGTTCGACGCCATCATCGGCCAGGGTGCCCGCCTGCCCTCCGGCCGCCGCTTCGCCGCACGTGCCAAATCCGAAAGCGAAGGCATTACGCTGACTGCAGCAGAAATGGCCGGTCTGGACCGGCTACTGGAAAAGGGGCTGGACGCGGTCTCCTGACCGTGTCGGAGAACAATATACATAAGGCCCGCGGCCCGGTGCAGAGTTGACGGCGGAATCCGCAAACCTCTCCTCCGTCATCCTCGGCCCTGTCCCGAGGATCTGCAACGTATTGATTTTATTCACCGTGATTAGATCCTCGGCACAAGGCCGAGGATGACGCCGAGAGAATATCCACTCTTCACCACAAACTTCGTGGGAATTGCAGCCGGCAGAAATTTAAACCGGATAGCTGTAGGACAAGTCCGGGGATGACGTCGAAGCCAAGAAACGCTCAAACCTCATGCAAAAAAGGCCCGCATTTGCGGGCCTTTTGTTTCACGTCAGCGACTGCTCAGGCAGCCTTGCAGGCCTGCACGGCGCCCGGAAGCTTGCTCCAGTCGGCATACCAGCTGTTGAACAGCTTGAACTGCGCTTCGACATAACCACGCTGGCTGTCAGTCAGGGCATCGGTTTCGTTGAAGTGCAGCGTGTATTCCCTGTCACCCTTCAGCACCATCATGTGCTTGAAATAGAGAACCAGATCCGGGCCCTCATCGAAGGACGAGAGAACGGCGAGCGCCTGCTCCAGCTCCAGCGCGCGGGCGCGGGCATCCGCGTCACCCTTGGCGGCGGCCTGCGACAGCTTGCAGAGGTGAATGACTTCCTTCGGCAGGACATTGCCGATGCCCGTGATGGCGCCGGTTGCGCCGCAATTGACGAAACCGTGGAAAACGGCGGTATCGACGCCAATCATCAGGGTGACTTCATCATCACGGCTGGTGATGTTTTCAGCGGCATAACGCATATCCGCCGGACCGCCGAACTCCTTGAAGCCCACGAGGTTCTTATGTTCGGCGCGCAGCGCGAAGAAGAGATCGGCGCGGGTGGCGAAACCGTAATAGGGGCTGTTGTAAATGACGGCCGGGATTTCCGGGGCGGCCGAGAGGATGGCCTTGAAGTGGGCCTTCTGGGCCGCGATGACCGAGCCACGCGACAGGACGCGGGGGATGACCATCAGGCCCTTGGCGCCAACCTTCTGGGCGTGGGCGGCATGGGCCACGGCGGATGCCGTGTTGACCGCACCGGTGCCGACGATAACCGGAATACCGGCCTTCACCAGGCGCTCCACGCCTTCCATGCGCTGCTCGTCCGTCAAAAGCGGCCAGTCACCCATGGAGCCGCAATAAACGACGGCCGACATGCCATCGGCGATCAGTTCCTTGCCCTTGCGAACAAGCGCATCGAAATCAGGGGTGCGATCATCCTTGCAGGGGGTCATCAAGGCGGGAATCACGCCGGAAAAAATGCTGGCCGTCATTACTTGCTCCTAAGGGACATGTTTTTCGGGAATGGACGCACGTCCGCGCCACCCTTTCGACAGGCACATTACTATCTTGTATTTTATTTGTCGACAAGAAATCCGCGGGCTACAGATTTATTTCCAGCCGTTCGTTTCGCACCAGCAGTTTCTGGACCTGCCGCACGATCTGCTCGGCGTGTTCGCGCGCCAGCCTCTCGGAAAGGGCGGTATCGCGCGCGGCAATCGCCGCGATCATCTCTTCATGATCATCGACGAAGCGCTTCGGCAGACGGTCGTCATAGGACTGGTAATAAAGCCTGAGGATGCGCCGTCCCTCATCCAGCAGCCGTTTGAACAGGCTGGTGAAATAGGGGTTACGCCCGGCTTCGGCGATGGAAAGGTGAAGTGCGGCATTGGTGGAAATCATCGCCAGCGCATCCTGCTCCTCCACCGCGATGGCGAATTCCGCATTATGCGCGCGGATTCCAGCCAGATCCTCCGGACGGTGATATTGCGCGGCAAGCTGGGTCGTCACCCGGTACATCAAGACAAGCGCATCGAAATAGGTGTGCATGTTGAGGAAATCGATATTCGACACCATGGTGGAGCGGTTCGGCAGCGTATCGATCAGCCCCTCGCCCGAAAGCCGCACCAGCGCCTCACGGATCGGCGTGCGCGACATCTTGAACCTTTCGGCAAGCTGCACCTCATCGATCGGGCTGCCCGGCGGCAGAACCAGATCGAGAATCTCGTCGCGCAGCAGATCGTAGACCATCTTCACGCCGGAGCCGCGCTTGCGCTCGGCAGAAGCAATTATATCCGTCATCATCAAATCCCTCTTGTCGACATAAAGAGTACTATTATATTTTTTCCCGATCAACGTCGCGCTGCACCGCATCGTCTTCGAATGGCGGAATAATTGTTCAAAAACAACCAAAAGCCATCGCGGAAATTGCCCGCGACGGCTTTTGATCGTTCAGTTTATGGCGTGGACGATGGGAGGTTCGATTTATCCGAAGAAAGAGGAGCACGCCTCCCGGTTCTTCTCCCCGCCGGGGAGAAGGTCGCGGCAGCGGGATGAAGAGGGCAAGGGTAGAGATATTCGGCGAGCTAGCCCCCTCATCCAACCCTCCGAGCCACCTTCTCCCCGGTGGGGGGAAGAAATGTGTCGCACCGCCGTGCTACCCCGGTTCCGCGACGCTGCAAGTGCGCCCTTAATTGCGCAGGCCGGTGGCCACGACGGAAATCTTGAAAGCGCCGTCCAGGGTGGGATCGAAGGAAGCGCCCATCACCACATCGGTCTCCTCGCTGACCGCCTCGCGCACCAGCGTCATCGCCTCGTCGATCTCGTAAAGCGTCAGGTCGTTGCCGCCGGAAATCGAGACCAGCGCACCACGCGCTTCTTTCAGCGAGGGTTCGCCGAGCAACGGATTGGCGATGGCTGCCGCAGCCGCTTCCGAAGCACGTTTTTCACCCTTGGCCTGCGCCGTTCCCATCAACGCCCGGCCGCCGTTCTTCATGACATAACGCACATCGGCGAAATCGAGATTAACGAGGCCTTCGCGCAGGATGAGATCGGTGATGCAGCGCACGCCAAGCGACAGAACCTTGTCGGCCGTCTTCAACGCATTTTCGAAAGTCGTGCCGGCATCGGCAATGCGCAGCAGGTTCTGGTTGGGAATGACGATGACGGTATCGGCCGTATTGAGCAGGTTGGCAAAGCCGTATTCGGCGGCCCGCATGCGGCGCGCGCCCTCGAAGCTGAAAGGAAGCGTCACGACCCCGACGGTGAGGATGTTCTTCGCGCGGCAGGCCTCGGCGATGACGGGAGCAGCACCCGTGCCGGTGCCGCCGCCCATGCCGGCGGTGATGAAGCACATGTCGTAGCCGCTTAAATGGTCCATGATCTCATCGAGGGAATCGATCGCCGCCTGCCGGCCGACCTCCGGATCAGCGCCCGCACCAAGTCCGCCGGTCAGCTCGGAGCTGAGCTGCACAAGCCGCGGCGCGTTGGTTTTCTTCAGCGCCTGCGCATCCGTATTGGCGGCGATGAAATCGACGCCGCCAATGCCCTCGGCAATCATGTTGTTGATCGCATTACCGCCGCCGCCGCCGACACCGACGACGGCGATATTGGGCGTGTTGCGGGCGATGGTGGCGCGCGGAGACTGGGTCATCGTGTTATTCTCTTTCTAAACTCATAGGGTTCCGCGCCGTTTTTCGACTGCGGCACGCGAATGATCGGCAAGCTCCCAGCGCTTTCTCTCCGAGAGGGAAAGAAGCTGTAACGCTTTGAATTTCCATACCGGCCTTTCACCCCATAATGGCGAAAGAACGGTGTTCCAGGGGGCGAAAGATGCTCCACGGCGACGTTCTCCGACCCCTTCCCCGGATGAAAACCGAACCGAATCAACTGCTTCGCTCTCTAGAGGTGATAGCCGAAAAGGCACATCGTTTACACTCCATTCACTATGTTTATCTCACTTTGGAACGAGTTGCGCCGAGAAGTGTTTGCTTGCCGATCCCGCTGGAGCGGCGGGAACTGAAACGGAACCGGCGCCGCCGCTCCAGATTTTGGTTAAAGCGTCGGATGATCCGAAAACCGCACCACGCTTTTCGGTCCGGTGCTCTGAAGCACACGAATGGAGACAGGCATATGTTGGCAGACGTCTTGCAAAACGAACCGGGTTTCCGCACGGAACAGCCGCGTGTGCTGATCGTGGAAGACGAATTCCTCATCGCCATGGATATAGAGGATTCCATTTTGCAGGCGGAGGAAGAGGCAGATGTCATCGGCATCGCCAACCGGCTGGAAGAGGCCGTGGCGCTTGGCAGCCGTGCCGATATCGCCTTCGTCGACGTCAATCTTGCCGACGGTCAGACCGGCCCGGAGATCGGGCGGCGGCTTTCCGAAGACCATGGCGTGGTGGTGATCTTCATGACGGCGAATCCCGAAGTCGTCGTCAATCTCGGCATCGGGGCCGGCGTGATCGCCAAGCCGGTGCCGCAGGATGCCGTCGAACAATGCCTTGCTTATGCCCTTGCCAGACGCGCAGGCACCCATGCCGTGACGCCCATCGGCATGATGGCTTTCGACTGAGATTATTCTGAAGGCGATTGTTCTGAAGACGATTGTTCTGAAAACTGGCGAAGTTGCCAAAAACAAAAAAGCCTGCCGCGGGAGGAGGTGCGGCAGGCTTTTTGAAAAGATGAACAGCGATATGGGAGGAGGAAAACCGCTGTCCTTGGGGCAATCCTTTGGGAGGAGGAGTAGGATCGCCCGCATTACCAAAAGGATGTGGGAGGAGGTACATCCGTTTCGATGATTGGAAGATACCATTTTCCTGCGCGTTTGACAGGCACAAGGTTGCAGCGCAGATATGCATATGATGCATGGCAATATGGGAGATGGAAAATACCGGGCGCTGAACGCCGCTCGCAGTCAGCCCGATACCGCGGATCTGATACCGACTGATTTTTCACGACGCGCACCGGTCTTCGGCACACGGCCGAGGGCGAAGCGGAGCATGTCGTGAAATGCACCCATCTGTCAGACGCCTGTAGTCAGGCACCTTCACCGCAAACAAAAACGCCCGCAAAGCGGGCGTTGGATCATTCGTAAAGAGGCGATATCGCCTTGATTACCTGCCGACAGCGGCGCGGGCGACGCTGGTGATCTGGCTGCGATCGATACCGAGATCGTGCAGTTCACGGGTGCTCATACGGCCGAGTTCGTTGATGGTCTGACGATATTTGCGCCAGTTGTTAAAGCTGCGTGCTACGTTCATGACATTACCCTTTCTGAGGTTTAGGTGACGTCAGCAACGTTTTCGTTCCGGCGTCCTTTGATGCCCCCTATATGCGCTTTCCAATGGGGAATTAACAGGCAGAATAAGGCAATCCACCCATGCGCTGCGTGCAAGGGTTCCAATTCACGTGCTCCAGAAAAATGAAAGGCGGCTGAAAATTCAGCCACATGGAGGGGCGCCTGAGCGCCCGCGCCTTAAAACTTGTAGCGCACGCCGAAGACGTTGGCGTTTGTCGCACCCTTCATATTGCCCAATGTCTTGCCACCGCCGGAACGGTGGTGAAGGCGCCAGAAGAATTCCGTCGAGGAATCTTCGCTGAAGGAGACGTTGATCTCAGGCCCGAGGTAAAACAGGACGTTCGCGTTGCCATCATCCTTGATTTCCTGCTCACGCTCGCGGCCCGGCTGTGCATTCGTGACGAGGCTGAGGCCGGCAGTGAAGCTCGGCGTGACGAACAGCCGCTCGCCCAGCCTGATCTGCTCGTAACGCACAACCGGGCCCGCCCAGACTTCGCCCGTGAAGCCCTTGCCAAATCTGGCGGCGACGCCGATTTCGCCGCCGAGTTTCACATTGCCGATGTGATAGGGATAGAACTGATAACCGCCGCCCAGAATGGCGTTACGCTCATATTCCACCGGAAAGAGGGCCGCACTTTTCAGCATGTCTTCTTTCGTCAGGGCGCCGCCGAATCCGAATATCGCCTCGCTCGTCTCCGGCGTCATATCTTCCGACGCGACGGAGGGCGTTGCCGCCAGTGCGATCATGGCAACCAGTGACAGACGTGCTGCAATATTCATTTTGCTACTCCTGAACAAAGCCCGCTTACCCAGCCGTCCTCATAGGCATATTCACGGAAGGCGAACATACCGTTACCGAACACAATTAATTCAACTTGCGCGGAAATGGACGAAACACGCGCATGATCCGGCTGTGGTCAGCGCAGGAACCGCCTGAAACGGCGAAGCGCGAAAACGAAGAGCGCGGAGCCAATGGCCAGCAGCGCCAGCAATTGCGGCCAGACCACATCCAGCCCCGCCCCCCTGAAAAGCACCGATTGCGCCAATATGACGAAATGGGTGTTGGGTGCGAGAAGCATGATGTACTGGATGATATCGGGCATGCTCTCGCGCGGCGTCATGGCGCCGGAAAGCACCTGCAGCGGCAGCAGAAACAGGATCAGCAACATGCCGAATTGCGGCATGGAACCGGCCACCGTCGCCAGGAAGATGCCCATCGACGTCATGGCGAAGAGCTGCAAGGCGGTGCCGAGCAGAAAGAGGAGGAGCGAGCCTTCGATTGGAATGGCAAGCAGCCCCCTGACGACGACGAACAGGGAAAATGCCGAGGCCACCAGCACGACAAGGCCCATGGACCAGACCTTGCTGAGCATGATTTCCAGCGGCGTGACCGGCATGACCAGCAGATGCTCGACCGTGCCATGCTCGCGCTCGCGGATGAGCGCCGCCCCCGTCAGCACGATCGACAGCATGGTGATGGCGGTGATGATGTTGTTGATCGATCCGAACCAGGACTTGTCCAGTTCCGGATTGAAACGCGAGCGCAGCGTCAGCTCCACCGGCACCGTGGTCGCACCGCGATAGCGGCTGATATATTCCTGGATTTCACTCGTGACGATGCTTTGCACATAACCGCCGCCGCTGAAAGCCTGGCTCATGCGGGTGGCGTCGATATTAAGCTGAATGGCCGGCTGCTGCCCGGCCATCAGCCGGCGCTGGAAATCCGGCGGGATGTTGAGCGCGAAGGTATCGAGCCCGGCATCCATGCGTTTGTCCATTTCCGCGATGGAAATCTGCTTCGGCGGGGAGAAATAGGGCGGATAAAACGCCGTGCTGATGCGGCCGGAAAGCGGCGACTGGTCCTCGTCGACAATGGCGATGGCGGCATTGTTCAGCGTCTCCGGCAGCGCGCTGGAGCCGGTGTAGATCTGCAGCGTGAAGGCGTAGACGATCAGGAGCAGCAGCATGCGGTCACGCGCAAGGCCGCGCAGTTCCTTGATGCCGAGCTGGAAGATGTTGGACGAAAACAATCTCATGACGCCTGTTTCCTCAAAAGTGCGGCACCGGCGATGAGGAGCAGCGGAATGGCGATGAGAAGCGGCAGGAACGAGCCGGAAAGTCCGGCGAAATCCAGCCCCTTGGAGAAGGTTCCGCGCGAAATGGTCATGAAATAGGTGGCGGGATAGATGTTGCCGATAAAGGCCCCTGCTCCCTGCAGCGACGAGACGGGATCGATCATGCCCGAATATTGCGTCGCCGGAATGAGCGTCAGCAAAGCCGTGCCGAAGATCGCCGCGATCTGGCTTTTCATGAAGGATGACATGAGAAGGCCGATGGAGGTGGCAATGACGACGAAGAGCAAAGCGCCCGTCGCATAGGCAAGATAACTTCCGGTGAAGGGCACCTGGAAGATGAAGATCGCAAATGCAGTTAAAAGCAGGAAATTGAGCATGCCGAGAGCGACATAGGGAAGCTGCTTGCCGATCAGGAACTCCAGCCGCGTGGTCGGCGTCACGTAAAGATTGACAATGGAGCCGAGTTCCTTTTCCCGGACGACGCTGAGCGCCGAGAGCATGGCGGGAATGAGCATCAGCAGCAGGGGAATGACCGCCGGAACCATGGCGACGAGGCTCTTGACGTCCGGATTGTAACGATAGCGCGTTTCGATGCTGAATGTGCTTTGTGTGGCGGCGCTGCCATAAATTTCGCTCGCCTTGCGCGCCAGCCATGTCTGGTGCATGCCCTGCACGTAACCGCGCACGGTCTCGGCCCGCTGCGGCATCGCGCCGTCGATCCAGGCGCCCACCTCCACCGTCTTGCCGCGCAACACATCACGGCCAAAGCCGGGAGGAATTTCAATGGCAAGGCTGAGTTCGCCATCGCGCATCCGCCGGTCCATGTCGGCATAGTCGCGGATCGGTTCCTTTTCGATGAAATAACGGGAGCCGGCAATATCGAGCACATAATCGCGGCTGATGGTGGAATCGTCGCGGTCCAGCACCGCGAAGGTCAGATCCTCGACATCGAGATTGATGCCGTATCCGATCACGAACATCAGGATGACGCTGCCAAGCACCGCGAGCGTGCCGCGAATGGGATCGCGCTGCAGCTCCAGCGCTTCGCGGCGCGTATAGCTGAACATGCGCCTGAAATCGAAAAACCTCTTGCGGCCGGGCGTGGCATGGGGCGTTGCCGGCACGTTTGCTGCCGCGGCAGGTGCTTCGGTCGCTCCGGTCCTCTGCACCCCGGAGGCATCCTCAAGATAGGCGACGAACGCCTCCTCCAGCGTTACGGCATTACGGCTCCTGGTGATCGCATCAGGCGTATCGCTGATCAGCACCTTGCCGGCATGCATCAGCGAAATTCGGTCGCAGCGCTCCGCCTCGTTCATGAAATGGGTGGAGATGAAAATGGTGACATTGTCGTTGCGCGAGAGATCGGCGAGGATTTGCCAGAAGCCGTCCCGCGCCACCGGGTCGACACCGGAGGTCGGCTCATCGAGAATGAGAATATCAGGCGAATGGATCATCGCCACCGCCAGCGACAGCCTCTGCCGGATGCCGAGCGGCAGGTCGTCCGGCAGGGTTTCCATGACCGCGCCAAGATCGAAACGCTCGGCCATTTCGGCGATACGCGGCTGGATGGTCTCCTCCGGCAACTTGAACAGGCGCGCGTGAAGATCGAGGTTCTGGCGCACCGTCAGTTCGGAGTAGAGCGAGAAAGCCTGGCTCATGTAACCGACGCGATGACGGATCGCCATGTCGCTGGCATCCACCTTGTGCCCGAAGAGCTTCGCCTCGCCCTCGCTGGCGGCCAGAAGCCCGGTCAGCATTTTCATGGTGGTGGATTTTCCGCAACCATTCGAGCCGAGAAAGCCGAAAATTTCGCCACGCGGAATTTTGAAGCTGACATTGTTGACGGCGGTAAAATCACCGAAACGCATGCTGAGATGCGAGGCCTCGATGGCATAATCGCCATCACCCGTTACCTTGCGGGGCGCAATCTGCACCTCGTGATAACCCCTACGTTTCTCTTCCGGCAGAAGCGCTATGAAGGCCGCATCGAGATTGGCGGCGGCGGTGCGTTCCAGCAGCTCGGCAGGCGAGCCGGTGGCTAAAATCTTGCCGCCATCCATCGCGACCAGCCAGTCGAAACCGGCGGCCTCTTCCATATAGGCCGTAGCGACGATGACGCTCATGCCCGGACGACCGGCGCGGATGGAATCGATCAGCTCCCAGAACTGCCGGCGCGACAGCGGATCGACGCCCGTGGTCGGCTCATCGAGGATAAGCAGGTCGGGATCGTGGATCAGCGCGCAGCAGAGCCCGAGCTTCTGCTTCATGCCACCGGAAAGTTTCATGGCCGGGCGGGCGGCGAATGGCTCAAGGCCGGTGCTCTTCAGCAACTCGGCAATGCGTGCCTGCCGCTCCCGGCCGCCCTGACCGAACAGCCGGCCGAAAAAGTCGATATTTTCAAAGACGGACAGGGTTGGATAGAGGTTCTTGCCAAGGCCCTGCGGCATATAGGCGATGCGCGGGCAGGTATCCTCGCGGTGGCGTGGATCGGACATATCGCCGCCCAGAACCTCCACCTTGCCTTTCTGTATGGCGCGTGCGCCGGAAATCAGCGACAGCAGGCTGGATTTGCCGACACCGTCAGGCCCGATAAGGCCGATCATCCGCCCGGCTGGAATTTCAACCGATATGTCGGCCAGCGCAACCGTGCTGCCAAAAGCCAGCCGTACATCCGTCAACCGTGCGACCGGCGCGCCGGGATCGTTTTTAGTATTCGTCGCGGAGGGCGTGACCATGGCGGCCACCCTCACTTCACAAGATTGCGTTCGAGGTTCTCCGGCCAGGCGGCCTGCGGATCAAGCCGGACATAGGCCATGCCGGGCAGCCCGGTTTTAACATATTGGATATATTTCTGCAGCAGCTCCTGCGGGATTTGCGCCCTGACCCGGAAGGTGAGCTTCTGACGTTCCTCCTCGGTTTCAACCGTCTTCGGCGTGAATTGCGCCACATCGGCGACAAAGGAAACCTTGGCGGGAATGGTATATTGCGGCGCGGCGTCCAGTATCAGGCGCACATCCGAACCCATGGATGTGCGGCCGGCCTCGGCGGTCGGCAGAAAGAACGTCATATAGACATCGCCGAGATCAACGAGGTTGAGAACCCGCCCTCCGGCGGAAAGAACCTCACCCGGCTGGGCGATACGATATTGCACCCGGCCGTCGCGCGGCGACTTCAGCGTCGCATCGGCTATGTCGGTCTCGATGCTTTCAATATCGGCCTGCGCGGCATCGACAGCGGCTTCCGCATCGACGATCTGCGCCCTGGCGGCGTTGATTGCCGCGTCCGAGGCGGCCAGCGAGGCCTCAGCCGAAGCGAGCGTGGCGCGGGCGGACTGCTCGGCGGCTTCACTGTCATCGACAATCTGCTGCGACACGGCATTGCCGGTCAGCAGCTGTTTCGAACGGGCAAAGGTCTTGGAGGCGGAATCGAGCTGGGCCTTGCGCTGTTCCACCACCGCCTGCGCCGAGGTCTTTTCCGCTTCGCGCTGGGCGACGAGGCTGTGGGCGGTATCGATCGCTATTTTCGCGCGGCGAAATTGTGCCTCCGCCTGACGCTTCCGCGCCTCCAGCTGGGCCGTATCCATCTGCGCCAGCACCTGCCCGGCCTTCACGAAATCGCCTTCGCGCACCATGATGTCCTGAAGGCGACCGGCGGTCTTGGTGGAAATATCGATCTCGACCGCCTCAATGCGGCCGTTGCTGGCCACGAAACCGGAGGGTAGCCCCGCTGCCGTCAGCTTCGACCAGGCGAAATAAGCGGCGATGGCAAGCACAACAACCGCCAGACCAATGAGCAAGCCTTTTTTAGACATCCGTCTTCCCCATGAACCCCTAGAGTTTCAACCGTAATACGATGAAACCGAAGAAGCCAGCCACCTTTACGTTCATAATTCGCACCTGATATTTCCCGCACTCAGTGGGAGAAGACCGGGTGCTGGGGCTTGTTTAGGTGAGGGAGCGACTCAATGCTTTGACACACGTCAAGTGAACCGTAGAGCAGACAATGGCTGAGATATATGATGAAGGTAGGTATCGCTGGAATTTGCGAAACCTCCGGAACCGTTGGGTATGGCGAGACCGCGCAATCAGTATTCGTTACCCCGGACTTGATCCGGGGTCCAGCGTGATCAAGTCTTTGATCACGAGAGAGTCCTTTTACGTCGCAGACGCGCCGTGACTGGATGCCGGATCAAGTCCGGCATGACGAAGGCGAAGACCTGCACGGCACCCCGGGCAGCGAGGCCGCAGACTGAACCGCGGCCTCGCACGTGCCCGTGACTGTCAAGCCTTACACCGCCCGCGCACGCTTCACCTCCGCTTGCGTCCACTCCGGCAGCCAGTCGCGATGGGCCAGCAACAGGTCATCCACCAGCGACCATATCTGATCGAGGTCCAGCTCCGCCGCCGTATGCGGGTCCATCATCGCCGCATGGAAGATATGCTCGCGGTTTTCGGTGATCAGCGCCCGCACCGTCAGTTCCTGCACGTTGATGTTGGTGCGCATCAGGGCGGTGAGCTGCGGCGGCAATTGCCCGATGAAGGTGGGCTGCACGCCGTTATGGTCGACGAGGCAGGGCACTTCCGCCGCGCAATCAGATGGCAGCGAGGTGATGCAGCCATTGTTGCGCTGGTTGCCGTAGATGACGGAGGGTTCACCGGTCCAGACCGAGTTGATGATGGAGGAGGCATATTCCTTGGACTGCTTGACCTCGATTTTCTCCGCCGAGCGATAGGCCGCCGCCTGCCCCTTCCAGCGCTCGATCTGTTCGATGCAGCGCTTGGGATATTCATCGAGCGGAATGCCGAATTTCTCGATCAGGTCCTCGCGCCCTTCCTTGATGAAATAGGGCGTATATTCGGCGAAATGTTCCGAACTTTCGGTGACGAAATAACCGAGCCGCGTCAGCATCTCGTAACGCACCTTGTTGGGGCAGCGCGGGTTCCAGCCGGGTTTTGGCGCACGGCCTTCGCGGTAACCGCGCACGAGATCGGGATAAAGGTTCCTGTAGCTGCCGTCGGGCTGGCGGTGCTCGAACTCCAGGAAAAACGCCATGTGGTTGATGCCGGCCGAACGATAGCGGATTTCCTCATAGGGAATATCGAGATCATGGGCGAGTTCCATGGCCGTGCCCTGCACGGAATGGCAAAGTCCCACCTGCCGGATCGTCGGGTATTTCTCGGCAATCGCCCAGGTGTTGATCGCCATCGGGTTCACATATTGCAGCATGATGGCTTTGGGGCAGACGGCCAGCATGTCCTCGCAGATCTTCCACAGATGCGGCACGGTGCGAAGGCCGCGCATGATGCCGCCGACACCCAGCGTATCGGCAATGGTCTGGCGCAGGCCATATTTGCGCGGCACCTCGAAATCGGTGACCGTGCAGGGCTCATAACCGCCGATCTGGAAAGCGACGACGACGAAATCAGCGCCGGCAAGCGCCTTCTTCTGGTCGGTATAGGTCTCGGCCTTCGCCTTCGCGCCCAATGTCGAAATCAGCTTGTTGACGACGATGGCGCTTTCTTCCAGCCTTTCACGATTGATATCCATCAGCGCAATGGTGGCGCCGGAAAGCGCCGGACGCTGCAGCACATCACCGATGATGTTCTTCATGAAAACAGTGGAACCTGCGCCGATAAATGCGATCTTGGGATCTCTTGCCATTTCTACCTCCGGCATTTGGCATTCAAGCGATTTCGAAGGCGGCTCGTACAAGCCGCTGAGTATATTCGGTTTTTGGGTGACTAAGAACGTCCTCGACAGGGCCTTCCTCGACGATCCTGCCGCTTTGCATGACGATGACGCGGTGGCAGAGTGCGCGCACCACCTTCAGGTCATGCGAGATGAACAGGTAGCTCAGGCCTCGCTCATCCTGCAGCTTGCGCAGCAGATCGATGATCTGCGCCTGCACGGAAAGATCGAGCGCCGAGGTTGGCTCGTCGAGAAGGATGAATTCCGGCTCCAGCGCCACGGCGCGGGCAATGGCGATGCGCTGGCGCTGACCGCCGGAAAATTCATGCGGGAACCGTGAGAGGATGTTGCCGGGCATGCCCGCCGCCTCCAGCGCATCACGTACCCGCTCCAGTCTTTCGGCCTTGGTTTTGCCCAGACCGTTGATGATGAGGCCTTCCTCGATGATCTGGCCGATGGTCATGCGCGGATTGAGCGAGGCGAAAGGGTCCTGAAAGACGATCTGCATACGCGAACGCAGGGGCCGCATTTCGGCGCGGGAGCGGCCATCGACCCTCTGCCCGTCAAAGACCACCTCGCCGCCCACCGGCTCGTTCAGCCGCAGCAGCGATTGCCCGAAAGTGGTCTTGCCGGAACCGGATTCACCAACGAGCCCCAGCGTCTCGTGCCGCCTGAGGGTCAGGCCGAGGCTGTCGACGGCGATCAGTTCTTTCAGTTCCGGTTTGAACAACCCGCCGTAACGCATCATGAAGGAAACGCGCACGCCGGTCGCAGTCAGCAGCACACCGGAATTTTCCGGCAGCGGTTTCGCCGTGCCATGCGGTTCAGAGCCGAGCAGCTTCTTTGTGTAGGGGTGCTGCGGCGCTTCGAAGAGCTTTTCCGTGGTGTTGTGCTCACGCATCTCGCCGTGCTGCATGACGTAGACGTAATCGGAAAACTGCTTCACGATCGTCAGGTCATGGGTGATCAGTACCACGGCCATGCCGCGCTTTTTCTGCAGGTCGCGGATGAGATTGAGGATCTGCGCCTGCACCGTCACATCGAGCGCGGTGGTCGGCTCGTCGGCAATCAGCACGTCCGGATCGTTGGAGAGCGCCATGGCGATCATCACACGCTGCCGCTGGCCGCCGGAAAGCTGGTGCGGATATTGCTTCAGCCGCGCTTCCGGTTCCGGTATCTGCACCTGCCGCAAAAGATCGAGCGCCCTCGCCTCGGCCTGCTTCTTGCTAAGTTTCGAGTGGACGCGGATAGCCTCGACGATCTGGCTACCAATCGTATAGATCGGGTTCAGCGAACTCATCGGCTCCTGAAAGATCATCGAGATGCGGTTGCCACGCAGCGCCCGGCGCTGGCGGCTCGAAAACTTCAATATGTCATCGCCGTTGAACCGCACGGTCGCGGATTTCGAAATGGAAGCCCGCTTCGTCAGAAGGCCCATGACAGTGCGCGCCGTTACCGATTTTCCCGAACCGGATTCGCCGACGATGGCAATCGTCTCGCTCCGGTAGAGCTGGAAGGAAATGTCCTTCACCGCTTCGACAGTGCCGTGCTCCACCTTGAAGCTCACGGCGATATTACGGGCGTCGATGATGGCGTCGTCGTTGCGATTGTCGGCATCGAGGCGGATCGCGGGGGCGTATGTGTTGTTCTGGCTAGCTACCATTTTACGCTCCTCTCAATAGGGATCGACGGCATCGCGCAGGCCATCGCCGAGCGCGTTGAAGGCAAAGACGGTGACCAGCACAAAACCGACCGGTGCGAGAATCCACGGATAGGAACCGATGACGGAATAGGTCGCGGTATCCTGCAGCATCAGCCCCCAGGAGATGAGCGGCGGCTTCACCGCAAAGCCGAGGAAACCGAGGAAGGATTCGAGCAGCACGACGCTTGGAATGTGCAGCGTCACGGCGACGATCACATGGCTCATCACATTCGGCAGGATATGCTGGAAAATGATACGCCGGTCGGTCGCCCCGACGGCAATAGCTGCCCGGACGTAATCGATACGCGCCAGCGCCAGCGTCTTGCCCCGCACCTCCCGCGACATCTGCGCCCAGCCGAGCGCCGACATGACACCGACGACGAAGACGAGGAACACGGTGGTTGGTGCGGTGACGGGAATGAGCGAGGTCAGCGCGAGGTAGAGCGGCAATTGCGGGAAAGCGAGCACCACCTCTACGAAACGCTGCACCCAGGCATCCAGCGGGCCGCCGAAATAGCCTGATATCAGCCCGACGCTGGTGCCGATGACGGTGACGATGGCGACGACGCTGAGCGCAATCGCAAGCGAGATGCGCGAGCCATAGATGGCGCGCGACAGCACATCACGTCCGAATTTATCGGTGCCGAGAAAATGCACCGGCTGGCCATCCGTCGAGCCGAAGAAATGCCGGCTCATCGGAATGAGACCCAAAAGCCTGTATTCCGCACCCTTCACGAAGAAGCCAAGATAGACGGGATTGTCGTAATCCGGACCGACGATGGGCTGGAAGGTGATCGGATCAAGCTCTTCAGTCTCCGCAATGGCATAGACGCGCGGTGCGAGGCTGATATTGCCGTCCTTGTCGGTGAACCGAACCACCTGCGGCGGCGAAAAGCTGCCATGGGTTTCGAGCGGGTTCATCGGCGCGAAGAAATCCGCAAAAACGGCAATCAGGATCAGCAGCACCACCAGCACCAGCCCGACCATGCCGGTGAAGGAGCGTCTGAGACGCCGCCAGACAAGCGCGAGATAGGTCTCGTTGCCATGGGCGGAGCGGTCGGGTTTTGCTGCGGCGGCGGGTTCGGTTTTCATCTCGTCAAACGCCATCATCTCAGGCCCTCCCGAATTCGCGAACGCGTGGGTCAAGCATGGCAAGCAGCATGTCGGCGATGATGTTGCCGACGATCAGCGTCGCGGCCAACACCATCATGAAAGTCGCGGTGACATAGACATCCCCCACCGCCATGGAGCCGACAATGGCCGGGCCGACGGTCGGCAGCGCGAAGATGATGGCCGTCTCGATTTCGCCACTCAGCATGTAGGGCAGCACGACGCCCTGATACATGACCAGCGGGTGTACGGCATTCGGCACGGCATGGCGCATGATGACCGCACCTTCCGAAAGCCCCTTGGCGCGGGCCGTCTCGACATATTGCGCGTTCAGCGTATCGAGCAGATTGCCGCGCATCACCCGCATATTATAGGCCAGCCCACCGAAGACGGCGATGGCGACCACCGGCCAGACATGGCTGACGAGATCGACGAATTTGCCCCATGACCACGGCGCACCGCCATATTGCGGCGAGAAGAAGCTGCCGATCTCCGACACGTCGAAATGAAACACCATGAGATAGACGAGGATCAGCGCCATCAGGAAGCGCGGGATTGTCATGCCGAGGAAGGCGATGGTGGAGAGCAGGTTGTCGACCCAGGAATATTGCCGTGTGGCCGCCCAGATGCCGAAAGCGATGCCGAGGATGGATGCGAAGATATGGCAGACCAGCGCCAGCGCAATGGTGCGCGGCAGGCGTTCGCCAACCACATCGGCAACCGGCTTGTTGTAATAGAAGCTGTAACCGAAATCGCCGCGGGTCACGATGCCGCCGATCCAGTTGAAATATTGCACGACAAGCGGCTGATCGAGGCCGTGTTCGACACGATAGGCCTGCGCCTGCGCTTCCGCCTGTTCGAAGGACGCGCCGCCCTGGTTCATAAGCTGCGAGCGGATGTAATCGGCATAATCGCCGGGCGGCGCCTGGATGATGGCGAAAGTCACCACGCTCAGGATCAACAGCACCGGAATGGCGGATGCTACGCGTATCGTCAGAAATCTCAGCATCGAACGGTCTTCCTCGGTTTGGATGGGCCGTGTGTCTCCGGCCGCGCTTCACGCGCGACCGGTACCGGGTGTTCTCCGGGAGGAGTTCTTCAAGTTTCGCATTTCCGTAAGGAAAAGCGGTGTCCGCCTTTCCCGGATATGCTTCAGTTAATCGGGCCGCCCTCGCCCGGCTTGCCGGGAAGCTGCTCAGGGAAAAGTTCGTATTTGCCCTGCTTGTCGGCCGCGACCCACAGGCGTTCGCGGATGATGGCGTCTTCAGCCCAGTTGAACATGAAGATCGGCGTGCCCTGCGGCACATTCGAGAAGCGCTTGTTGACGATGAGCGCGCCGGGATATTCGGTGAGACCAATCGTATAGAGGTTCTGCGTGTAGACCTTCTGATATTGCTTCATCAGCACGGCCCGTTCGGCGTTGTCCTGCGAGGAGATGAATTTCCGCACCAGATCGGCCATCTCCTTCTCGAACGGCATCAGATCCAGCTCCTTGCCTTCGGGCGAGCGGTGGTTCCAGCTGGTGCGCGGGCCGACAGGGGCAAGCTGCTCGGTATTCTGCACCACGGATGAAAGCTCGGTGGAGTTGCGCCGCACCAGCCAGTCGAACTGCCCGCCATAATGGGCGGCATCGCGCTGGTTGGAATCGAGGCTGTTGATGACAACGCGCAGGCCGAGTTTCGCCATCTGGCCGACGAGACCTTCCGCGAGGCTCTTGTCCGTCGCATAGCCGTTATTGACGAGAAGGGTAATTTCGACGTTGCGTCCGCCCAGCGTTTCCTTGGGGAAATTCAGAAAACCATCGCCATCGGTGTCCTTCAGGCCGATAGAGGCAAGTGCTGCCTTGGCGGCCTCGAGGTTGAAGGGGTAATAGACCGTGGAGGCGCGATCATAAAAGCTGGTGCCCGACGAAATACCGCCCGGATAGATCGCCGTGAACGGCCCCTTCACCAGCGAGTCGCCAATCGCCTTGCGGTCGAGGGCCGATGTCACGGCCTGACGGAATACCTCGTTGCGGTTCAGTTCGCGGATCGCCTGTCCGCGCTCATCCGGATTGCCCCAGCCATTGGCGGAAAAATTCATCTGCAGATTATAACCGATAAGCCGCGGCCCAAAGGCAAGGCGGGCCGGCGCATTGGGGTCTGCCGCACGCTTCAGCGAAGCGACGAAGTTTTCCGGCTGTTCGAGATTGGAGAAATCGCCCGATCCCGCCACGGCCTGCACATCGCGATCCGCCCAGGTGGAAAGCTTGTAATGGACCTCGTTGAGGTAGGGCAGCTGCTGGCCCTTTTCATCGACCTTCCAGTAATAGGGATTGCGCCTGAGCACGATTATATCATCGGGCCGATAGGCGACCGGCACCCATGCGCCCATCACCGGCATGTTCATATATTCCGGCGGGAAAGCATTCTTGAACTGGTTATAGGTGTTCTTGGAATATTTCGGATGCTGGGGTTTGAGAATATGCGACGGTCCGGGGCAGAAGCTCGGATAGGCCATGGTGTAGAGATATTGCTTTGGAAAAGCCGCCTTGAAGGTCCACTCGACGGTGTAGTCATCGATCTTTTTGAGCGTCGTTCCCTCACCGAAAGCCTCGGGCGACGCACCGCCGCCGAGCGGGGAGACATTGGGATCGACGACGGCATCTTCCCAATAAAACATCACGTCATCGGCGTTGAAGGCTTCGCCATCCGACCACTTGGCACCTTTAACCAGATGCATCGTCAGCTTGTGGCCGTCATCGGACCATTCCCAGCTTTTGGCCAGATTGGGCAGCGGTTCGGTGTCCTTGGCATCCACCTGGAAAAGCGGCGCGGTGCGCGTCAGGCATTCGGAAAGGGCGATATCGATGCCGCCCCAACCCTGGCTCTGGCCGGCAATGTAATTCCAGCCCTCCGGCCGGCCGCCGACCACATGGCGCATGGTGTCACCGTAAACGCCGGCGCCATCTGGCATGTTGCCCGTCTTGTAGACCAGCGGCTCTTCCGGCAAACGCTCCTTCAGCGGCGGCAATTTGCCGGTCTTTTCGAATTTCTCGCTGATCCAGTCGGGTTCGCTATAGCTCGGCAGCGCCTTGAATTCGAGGATCGAGTCGCGCGCGACATAATTGATCTTGCCCTCGGCCGGAAATTGCGGCGGCTCGGGCGGCGTGGTGGTCTCGAAGGCATTCGCATTGAGTGCGATCATCGAAACACCGAGACCCAGTGCCGAGATGATACCGATCCTGCGTTGAAGTAACATCGTCATTCCTCCCAAATGGCAGCTCTTCGAGCGCCCACCCTCTGTGATCGTTATGACCGGACGGCGAACTCCCTTTCGCCGCCAGCCTGTTCCCATGCTTTTCCTCAAACAGCCTTTTTCAGCGCCGATTTTTCGGCCCGCAATTCCTCGATGGAACGCACGTTGCGGCGCGCAGCCCCCGCCCAGTCGCGGGTCTTGACGCTGGATTTGGCAAGACGCTCCTTCGCCGCCGGCACGGCATCGGCATATTGCGGCAGCCAGCGCGCTTGGGCTACGACCATCTCGTCCACCATCTGCCAGACCTCTTCAGGCGTCGCGACGGCGCCGACCAGCGGGTCATGCAGCACGGCAAGCTTCAGCAGATCGATATCGCCGCTCACCGCCGCATGCACCGACATGCGCTGCACGTTGATGGAGGCCATGCAGGTGGCAGCGCAGGCTTCCGGCAGCGTGATGCCGGACACCATGTTGATGCCGAAACGGTCGACGAAGCCGGGCGACTCGATAATGGCATCGGCGGGCAGATTGCTGATGACGCCGTTGTTCTTGACGTTGAAATGGCCGCGATAGACACGTCCCGTCTCCAGCGCCTCGAGAATATGGCTCGCATGTTCGTTGGAGCGTTTTGCCGGATCGATGGGCTTGGCAGCGGACGCCAGGAACTGCGGAAATTCGGTTTCGAACCAGTTGCGTGTTTCGGTGGAGTGGCGGAGATAGCCGCCGGTTTCGCCGTGGATCCAGTCGGACATGTCGATCCAGCGGGCGATCTCTTCCGGCCGCTTGCGATACCACGGCAGATATTCCGAGAGATGGCCGTTGCTTTCGGTCGAATAGACGCCGAAGCGCTTGAGCACATCAATGCGCAGCTTCTCCTGCTGCGAGAAGACCGGATGCGCCTCGAAGGCGGCGACCAGATCTTCCTTGCCGATCTTGCGGCCGTTGAGTCGCAGATCGATGAACCATGTCTGGTGGTTAATGCCGGAGCAGATGTAATCCAGCTCGGACACGCTTTTTGCGCCAAGAATTTCGGCGATCTGTTCCGCACCGTGCTGCACGCCGTGGCAGAGACCGACCGTATCCACCTTGCCATATTCAATGGCCGCCCAGGTGTTCATGGCCATCGGGTTGGCATAGTTCAGGAATTTTGCACCCGGTGCCGCGACTTCGCGGATATCCTTGCAGAAATCCAGAATGACGGGAATGTTGCGCTGGCCATAGAGGATGCCGCCGGCGCAGATCGTATCGCCCACGCATTGGTCGATGCCGTATTTCAGCGGAATACGGATATCATCGGCATAGGCCTCCAGACCGCCGACCCGCACGCAGCTGATGATGTATTTCGCGCCCTCCAGCGCCCGGCGGCGATTGGTATCGGCCGTCACCTTCACGGGGAAACCATTGGCCTCGACGATCTTTTCGAGGATAGCCTTGATCATATCCAGATTGTGCTGGCTGATATCCGTCAGCGCGACCTCGATGTCGCGAAACTCCGGCACGCACAGGAGATCGGTGAACAGTTTTTTCGTGAAGCCGACGCTGCCTGCGCCAATAATAGCGATTTTGAAACTCATAACGCCACCTCTGTTGCAAATCGAACGGGTGAAACGGGCCGAAGGATCGTGAAATGGCGCTGCAGAAAAATACCCGTAAGAAGCCCGGAAAACCGGCCTTCCTCCCAATTTTTCAGCAGCAATATCCCGCTGGCTGTCTCCTCGGATCGGGATTATGCGTATAAAGACGGATAGGACCAGAGAAGGATTATGCTTTCATGGGTAATTTTGTGCTGCGCGATTTGATCGATCAGGGACCCGGCATGCGCACCGTCTCGCTGCCGCGCGGCCGCCAGACGCTGCACACCATGCCAACCAGCAGCGGTTATGAAATCCGCCGCGGCGGCAATTATGACTGGGATGGGCGCAAGCGCGGCCAGACGCCTTTCACGGTGCTGCAATATTGCATCGGCGGACAGGGCAACCTGCGTTACGAGAACCGCCATTATGTGGTGAAGCCGGGTGAAACCCTGCTGCTGCTGATCCCGCACAATCACCGCTACTGGCTGGAAGACGGCAAGGAATGGGAGTTCTTCTGGATTTCCATGAATGGCGAGGAGGCCTTGCGTATTCACCGCAACATCCTCGCCGTCACCGGCCCGATCCTCAAGCTGCAGCCCGAAACCGTCGATCACCTTGCCGAATGCTGCTCGCGCCTCGTCAATGGCGCGGAAACGCCGGGCGCCGCCTCCGCCGTGGCCTATGAGGCGGCGATGACGCTTTATGACGATGTCTTCGGCTCGCACCCGTCTTTCGGCGGTGAATATCGCACCCTGCAACAGGTGTTGAGCTATATAGACAGCCATCTCGGCGAGCGGCTTTCGGTCAGCGATCTTGCGGCGGTGGCCGGCCTCAGCCGCGCGCATTTTTCCCGCATCTTCACCGCGAGCGAAGGCCTGCCGCCGGCTGAATTCGTGCTGCAGCGGCGATTGCGGCGGGCGGCAAAACTGCTGACCACGGCCGGGAATATTCCCGTCAAGGAAGTGTCCGTACTGTGCGGTTTCGAGGACCCGAACTATTTTTCCAAGGTCTTTCGCAGGCTCTATGGCACCAACCCCAGCGAATTTCGCACCACCGGCATGTATGCGAGCATTCGGCAGGACGGAAGCTGAAAAAACAACTTCCTTTTGCCACGTTTCAGGCGATTAAGGATGGATGGTACAACCACTTTTGGAGACCGGCTGAGGTGAACAGCAAAATCCGCACGATCCTCGTCTTTCCAATCAGGGCAATCATCATATTTGCCCTGATCCTCGACGGCATTTTCCGGCCGCTTTATCGGCCTGTCATCAGGACCATATCCGGCCTGACATTCATCAGGCGACTAGAAAACCGGATTGCAGGCTTGCCGCGTCTCGCCATTCTTCTCTGTCTTGCCGTGCCCTTCGCCATTGCCGAACCCATGAAGATCATCGGCCTTCTCCTGATTGCCCACGGGGCAATAAAGACCGGGATCGGCCTGACGATCCTTGCCCATCTTGCAACCTTCCTGATCGTTGAACGCATCTATCACGCGGGCAGGGAAAAGCTCCTCACCTATGCCTGGCTCGCCTGGATCATGCGTTATGTGCGCTTCGCCCGTTCCTTTTACGATCGCGCCAAACTCGCGACCTTGAACTGGATCCGACTGAGGGTCATGGAATTCCAGAGGTAGGGGCGCTTCCGTTATTTCCGGCGGCGCAGCGTCTTCAGGACATATTCCACAAGTGCGGTGGACTGCAACGAAACGAGGATGATGGCGATGCCGAGCACGACGCGGGTTTCCGGCACCTCATCAAACAGAAAATATCCGACAGCCGTGACGAACAGGATCGAGAGATAGCTGACGGGTGCGAGAACACTGGCATCGGCGATACGGTAGGCCCGCAGGAAGCAATATTGCCCCATCTGCGCCAGAAGCCCGATGGCCAGCAGCGGACCCCAGTCGAGCGGCGCAACCGGCTTCCACGTCCAGATCGCCGGAACGGCAGTGATGACTGCAAGGCCGACGGTATAAAACACCATCATGACCGTGGTGTTTTCCTGCCGCAGCGCCCGGGTCTGAATCACGGCAAGTGCGCCGAACACCACTGACACAAGGACAACAAGTACGCCTGCGTTAAACTCCGCCCCACCCGGCCCGATGACGACGAGCACGCCGGCAAAGGCAAGACAGGCTCCGGCCCAGCGATATCGGCTCACCCTTTCACCGAGAAAGGCAACCGCCATCGCCATCGTCACCAGCGGTCGGGAAAAGCCGATGGCGTTGACAGTGGCAAGCGGCAGCAGGGTGATGGCGATGAAATTGCTGGTAAGCGCGATGGCGTTGCAGCAGATGCGGAAGAGGTTGCGCCAGGGATATTTGACGCGCAGCATCTCCATCCGATGCCGCCAGATCAAAGGCAGGATGAAAATGAGGCCGATCATCGCCCTGATGAAGACGAGCTGGAAGGCGGGATAGGTAACGCCCTGCGCCTTGACGAGCGCCGTCATTCCTCCCGCAACAAGCGCCATGTCCAGTAACAGCCAGCCGATACCCGCGCGCGTATCGGTTTCGCGCGGGTTTTCCTGTTTCTCACTTTGTCCGTGGCCATTCACGCCGGTTGTACAAGATTGGCCATGAGGCGGAACGCCCCCGGTACAAGCTTGTCCATCTGGTGATGCAGCACGAGGCTGGTATGGGTATGCCGGCCCTTGCCGATAACGCCCGAGACCAGCGCGCCCTTCAGCGGCTGCTCGTCGACATCATGCATGGCGAGCAATGGCTCATAGACATCATCCCAGCGCGATGCGAAATAAAGCCCGCGCTCCTTGTCCCAGCCCGCCCAATCGGCGGCATCGATGACATTGGGCCCGGCAAGCAGCGGATGGTCGGGCAACAGCACCGTCACCTCCGCCTTCGGGTCCGTTACCCGCCAGCGCAGCGACGGTTTGCCGATTTCAAGACGCCGGACCGGCGTTGTCTCCGGGTTCCATCCGTCGGTCGGCCGGTGATAGAGCGTGACGAGATGGCCGCCGTTTTCGACAAAGCGATGGAGCTTCTCCGTCGCAGCAGTGAGATCCCTGCGGATGCCGAAGGCGAATATGCCGACGATAATTGTCGTGAAAGACGAGAGATCGCCGCCGAGCGCCTGCGCGTCGAGTTCGGTGACATCGAGACCCATGTGCGACATCCATGAGCCGACCCGGTCCGCACCGCCGCCGACATAACCGATCCGCGCACCCTTGGGCAGCTTGAGGTCCAGCGACAGGATTTTCATGACGGATGGCGCGAGAAACCGCGCCCGGCCAATATGCGGGTAAGCGATAGGGGTGATCTGAAAGGCCGGCTGCGAACCGGAAATCGCCTCAAGCTGTGCAAGCCCCGCCGCGCCCTCGCCCGTGCGTTCGGCAATCCAGTCATCTCCCGATTTTTGCACATTCCAGCCGCCGGCGCTCCTGAATGACAGCGGTGTATCCGCGCCTTTCACGAGGGCCTGAAACACATGTGTGTCCCGGCCTTGTCCCAGCGGAACGAGAAAAGCATCCGGCGAAAGCGTGAGCGACTGCGCCGGCGTAACGAAAAACGGTTCTTCCAGATCGAAGAAGGCGGAAACCTCCCGCCCTTCAAGCTTTGCAGCCACACGTAGGAAACCATGGCCGTTGCCGCCCGCGGCTTTCCAGTCCGGCTGATAGAGACCTGAAACAGCCGCGCTTTGATCGGCCGTGAGAGAAAAGACAACCGTCTGTCCCAGCGAGCTGATGGACGACGACACTCCGTTCGGAAGGACCGGTGTGACCTTGACATCGAATTCGGATGCCCGGTCGGAAAGCTCCACATAAAGCGACGTTTCCCCGCCCGGAACGATCTCCGCCGGTTCGGCATAGGCCCGCTCGAAAAGATCAAGCGCCGTCAGAATGGCAGCATCGACCTCGGCCCGCTTGCGCGTGATCCTGTGGCCGTGCAAGTCCGTGAATTCGCTTGCCGCGGCTTCATCCACCTTTTGCAGAAGGGCTGCGGCATCCAGCAGCGATCTGGTGATTTCCCGCGTGTCGGGAAAGGCCGCAATCGCCCTGATGATGGCCTGTTCGGCCTCGACCAGCGCTTTCTGGGATTCGGCATCAAGCCCCGCAACGCCGGCAAGGGCGGCAAGCGTCGATGGCAGGCTGTCGAGGATCGATCCTTCTTCTCGATTGGCTGTGGCGGAGAGTTCGAGATGAAGCGGCCAGAGTTCCTGCGCCCGCTTCGGCCAGTGCCCCATTCCCTGCGAGGCATGGTAATAACGCGACCATTCGCCGATACGGTCATATTCGGCACCGGTTGCCTGCTCCCTGCCGGCCGCATTGATCGTCAGCGTCGTTTCCGGCGGCGGCACTTCGTCATCATAGGTATCGCCACCGCCCGACCATGCCGGGAGGTAGAACTTCGCCACCTTCCAGGGCTTCAGCCCCTCGGAGAAATGTTCAGGGTAAGCGGAAGGATCGGCCGCCAGCGCAATCGCGCTTCTTGCAGCCCGCGTCATGGCGCGGTGATGCCCGTGCTGCCCCGGCACATCAAGAAATGTCGGAATGACGATATCGGGCCGCTCCTTGCGATAGGCCCGCACCAGCCGCTCGACGATGCGCTGCTGCCCCCAGCGGCCGAAGGTCTGGTCGCCATCCTTGGAGAAGCCGAAATCGTGGATCATATCCGCCGGTCCGTGACCGAGCCAGCTTATGTCGGCATCGATGACACGGGCGGCCTCTTCGAGTTCCCGCGAGCGAATGACACCAAGCGCCCCCAGCCTCTCCGGCCCCAGTGCATTCTGTCCGCCCTCGCCGCGTGTCGAACAGGCGATGATGATCCGCATGCCCAGTTCCATGCGAAAATAGGCGAGAAGGCCGTTCTGCTCATCATCCGGATGCGCGCCGGTATGCATGACGGTGGCGGTGGATTTCAGCGCGCTCAGCTTGCGGTGCAGGCGAACGAGCCATGGATCGGCCATCTGCCGTTCGATGCGTTCGCGGGGGGTAAGCATGGGCGGTCTCCTCCAATATTCAGCCCGGCGCCTGTGCTGCGGCTCCCGGGGATGTCTCCAGTTTCGGTGTGACGATGTCGAACAACGGCAGTGCCGCAGCGCCAAGGGCGGCGGTCAACTGCCCGGATTTGCCGTGCATGACGCGCGGCAGTTCCCGCTGCCGCCGGCTTGCGACCGAAGTCGGCAAATCCCCCATGCGCTGAATGATGTCGCTGATGATGACCTCCGGCAGCGCGCCGCCGAGGATGACCGTCTGCGGATCGAGAATGTTCTCCAGCATGGCGATCATCGGCGCGAGATGGGCAGCGGCATCGTCGATCCACTCTGTCACGACCGGATCGCCGGCTTTGAACAGGGCTTCAAGATCGCCAAGTTCCGTATCGGCGATACCGGCATGGCCAAGCTTTTCCTTCAGCACGTAAACGGAAGCATAGGCTTCCAGGCAGCCTTTCTGCCCGCAGGAAGGGCAGGCCCTGCCCCGCGGCGATACGGTGACGTGACCGATTTCGCCGGCGTTTCCGAAAGCGCCGCGATAGGGCGAGCCATCCTGAATGATGCCAAGACCAATACCGACGCCGAAATAGATCATACAGAAATTGGGGATCGCCAGCCCCGCACCGAACAGGCGCTCGCCAACGGCGGCAGCTGTCGCATCGTTCTCCACCACGACCGGCTGGCCACAGGCCTCGCTCAGCATCTGGCGGGCATCGATGCCGCCCCAGCCGGAGAGGGTCGTCGGCCCAACGGAGGTCATGCCATCGATCTCGAAGGGACCTGGCATGACGACGCCGGTGCCGAGCAGTCTGCAACCGAGATTTTTCGCGACAGCCGCATGCTCGGCCGCAAAGGTCTTGAATATGGCCTCCGGCGTCGTGTCCTTGAGCGGGGCGACACGCTGCGTGCGCAGCACGCCTGCCAGATCGAGGCCCACGGTGACCATATGGTCGGCGGCGATTTCCACGCCGATCGTCGCACCGCCATCCGGATTGACAGCGAACTGGATCGGCGGCTGGCCCCTGCCAGTGCGGCGGCGGCCGAGTTCCTTCAGCAACTCCTCACCCACCAACTCATCGACGATGTTGGCGACTGCCTGGGCTGTCAGATGGGTGATCTTGGCGATCTGGGCGCGGCCGAGCGAACCGTGCCGCCTGACGAGGTCGAGGACGACTCGCCTGTTATGCTCGCGGCTCCGCTCAGGATTTTTTCCGATTGCTACGGGATAGGCATCCACCGTGTGCACCGTCATCTCTTCAATTTCCCCGTCCCTTAGAAAATTCATAACGTCCAAATGACGATAAGCGCAATATAATAATTCAAGTAAATTATCTTATTGACAAATGCCCGTGTTCGGAGAACCGTAGAGAACGACCGGGGGTCAGGCTCGCATGGGGGATGGGACACGAAAAATCCCGTTGCCGGCCGAGTCGATGAGCGCGCGCGAAAGCGCGGATAAAGGGAACGATCGCTCCGCATCCGGAAGACCGGACGGAGGAAATGGAGGGTTACATGCGCAGGGCAACTCTGTTCGCCGGCTTGGTCGCCGGTTTCAGCACATTTGCATTCAACGCCGCGCAGGCGGTTGAAATCGAATATTGGCAATATGTCTTCGACACACGCGTAAAAGCCATGGACGAGCTGATCGCGGAATTCCAGAAGGCCAATCCTGACATCACCGTCAAGCAGGTGACCTTCCCTTACGCCGATTACCAGACGCGCGTCATCGCCGCCAATCTTTCCGGCAAGGGCCCTGATGTGATGCAGCTGTTCTATGGCTGGCTGGACAAGTTCGCGGCCGGCGGAATTTTGCAGCCGTTGCCGGCTGATGCTTTCCCGCATGACAAGATCGAAAGCGAATTCTTCCCAATCGTCAGCGCCATGAAGCGCGGCGACGATTATTACGGCCTGCCGACGGCGGTTCGTTCGCTGGCGCTCTTCTACAACAAGAAGCTCTTCACCGAAGCGGGCCTTGACGCCGCCAATCCGCCGAAGACGCTCGATGAATTCGTTGCCGCAGCGGAAAAGATCGCCAAGCATGATGCCGCCGGAAACCTGACGGTCGCCGGCTCCACGCTCGATATGGGCGGCCAGGATCACCAGTGGTGGCGTGAAGTGCTCATCCGCCAATATGGCGGCGAGCCCTATACCGACAATGACCAGAAAGTGACCTACAATAGCGAGCCGGGTATTCAGGCTCTGAAATTCTATACCAGCCTGCAGCTTGAAAAGAAGATCGGCCAGGTGGGTTTCATGGATGAGGGCCAGGCCGCCTTCCGCGCCGGCAAGGCCGGCATGACCATCGACGGCACTTTCCGGCTGGGTTCGTTCCGCACCATCAAGGATTTCGAGTGGGGCGTGACCGAGCTTCCCACCAATGACAAGAACATCCGCTCCAACTATGCGAGCTATTTCGCCAACGGCATCAGCGCCAAGACGACGGGTGAAGAGCTTGAGGCGTCGAAGAAGTTTCTCGCCTATATCTCTTCGCCGGAAGCCATGGCGATCTGGCTGAAGACGGTGGGCGAACTGCCGGCACGGCGCTCCGCGGCGCTGACCGAAGCAAACCTGAAGGACCCGATCTACGCACCGTTCCTGAAGGGGCTGGAATATGCCCATACGACGCTGTTCATGGATGAAGCCGCCCAGCGGCAGAACGCCATCGACATGACCAACCGGGTGCTGCTCGAGGGCCAGTCGGTCGAAGATTCCATCAAGCAGGCAGCCGAAGCCGAGCAGGAAATCATCGACGCGGCGAAACCTTAACATCAAGGTCCGACCATGACAGCGATAGATCAACAGGGGGCGGCATCCGGCCGCCCCGGCGGCTCCTTTGGAGATCGCCTTTCCATGCGCACCAAACGGCTTTTGTGGATCTGGAGCTTTCTGGCGGTTCCGATCCTGTTTTACAGCGTCATCCGTTTTTACCCGACGCTGCAGGCCTTCTACCTGTCCTTCACCAACTGGGACCTGCTCAGGCCGGCAAAGTTCATCGGCATCGCCAATTACGTCAAGCTGTTCAAGGACCCGCAATTCTGGAAGGTGTTCAAGAACACCTTTGCCTATCTTATCGTCGGCACGCCGATCAGCCTCGTTCTGGCTTTCGTCATCGCGTTTTATCTGGACCGGGTGCGCATTCTGCACGGTTTCATCCGCGCGCTTTATTTCCTGCCCTACCTGACCACGGCTGCCGCCATGGCCTGGGTGTGGCGCTGGTTCTATCAGCCGCCGCCCATCGGCATCATCAACGACGTGCTCGGCATGATCGGGATTCCCCAGCAGCCATTTATCCGCTCCACCGATCAGGCGCTTTATTCCGTCATGGTAACCGCCATCTGGGCGGGTCTCGGCTTCCAGATCATCATCTTCATGGCCGGCCTGCGCGCCATTCCAACAACATTCTACGAAGCCGCCCGCATCGACGGGCTGGGTGAATGGGCGATCCTGCGCAAGATCACGCTTCCGCTTCTTAAACCCACCACCGTTTTCCTCGTGGTGTTTTCCTCGATCGGCTTCCTGCGCATTTTCGACCAGGTCTATAACATGACCACCAATGATCCGGGCGGCCCGCTCGGTTCCACCAAACCGCTGGTGCTGATGATCTACCAGGCCGCGTTCAACTCCTATGCGATGGGCTATGCCGCTGCGCAGACGGTTGTCCTGTTCACCATTCTTCTCATCGTATCGCTGATCCAGCTCTGGGTCCTGAGGGAAAAGAAATGAGCGAAGCCTCGCCACTCTCCCACGCCCGTATCCGCCCCGGCCGCATTCTCGCCTGGACGCTGCTGTTCATCGGCGGCCTGATCATGATTTCGCCGTTGCTCTTCATGTTCGCGACCTCGTTCAAGACGGCGGATCAGGTTTACGATCTACGTCTCATTCCGGCTGCGCCGACGCTTGCAAACTACATCACCGTCATGGCCGACGGCCGTTTCCTGCGCTGGTTCTTCAACTCGATGCTGGTTGCGGTCATCGTCACCGTGTCCAACTGCTTCTTCGACAGCCTCGTCGGGTACACGCTGGCGAAATTCGAGTTTCGCGGCCGTTATTTTATCTTCCTCGCCATCCTCTCGACGCTGATGATACCGACGGAAATGCTGGTCATTCCCTGGTATCTGATGTCCAGCCAGCTGGGCTGGCTCGACAGCTATTGGGGCATCATGTTCCCGGGCATGATGACGGCCTTCGGCACCTTCCTGATGAAGCAGTTCTTCGAGACCGTTCCGAACGACTTCATCGAGGCCGCGCGCGTTGATGGGCTGAATGAATTCCATATCTGGTGGAAAGTCGCCCTGCCGCTGGTGACGCCGGCGCTCTCCGCACTCGCGATCTTCACCTTCCTCGGCAACTGGACAGCCTTTTTCTGGCCGCTGATCGTCACGACTAGCAAGGAACTTTACACCCTGCCGGTCGGTCTTTCGAGCTTTGCCGTGGAACAGCAGATCCAGTGGGAAATGATCATGACGGGCGCAGCCATTGCGACCATCCCTACCCTCATCGTCTTCATCGTCCTGCAACGCTACATCGTGCGCGGTGTGATGCTGGCGGGCCTGAAAGGATAATATCATGGCCGATATCAACCCGCGCCAGTCGGATACCAGCAAGTTTCCCGACCCTGTCTACAAGGAAACCGTGCTGCGCCCGCTTTTCGACGGCGCCAAGAACCACCATGTCGACGGCTTCCGCCGCATAGACCGCGCTCATCTGGTCATGCTGCGCGAAACCGGCATTCTCGATGCCGAAACAGCGGCCAAGATCGCTGGCGCGCTTGAGGATATCGACAGGACCATTGAGCCGTCCGAGCTCGTCTATACGGGCGAAGTTGAGGATTTCTTCTTCCTGATCGAGAAGGAACTGAAAGCCCGCATCGGCGTCGATGTCGCCGGCCGCCTGCACACGGCCCGTTCGCGTAACGATATCGATCACACGCTGTTCAAGATCGGCCTGAAGGACAAGATCGGCACGCTCACCGCCAAGGCGCGTGTTCTGCTGAAAGCGCTGATCGACGCCGCCGAGCGCAATCAGTCAACGCTCATCGTGGCTTATACGCATGGGCAGCCGGCCCAGCCCACCACCTTCGGCCACTATCTCTCCGCCGCCATTGAGGTGCTGATCCGGGATATCGACCGTTTCGCGGAGGCACGCCGCATCGTTGATCTTTCGCCGATGGGCGCTGCCGCCATCACCACCTCGGGCTTTCCCATCGATCGGGCGCGGGTTGCCGAATTGCTGGGCTTTGCCGCACCCTTACGCAATTCCTATTCCTGCATCGCCGCCGTGGATTATACGACGGCAACCTATGGCGCGATCGAGTTGATGTTCCTGCATCTCGGCCGGCTCATTCAGGATTTCCAGTTCTGGACGAGTTTTGAGGTCGGCCAGATCTATGTGCCGAATTCGCTGGTGCAGATTTCCTCGATCATGCCGCAGAAACGCAACCCGGTGCCGATCGAACATCTGCGCCACCTCGCCAGCCAGACATTCGGCCGGGCGCGGACCGTGCTGGATGTGATGCACAATACGCCCTTCACCGACATGAATGACAGTGAGGGCGAAACCCAGGGCATGGGTTACGAAGCCTTCACTTCTGCCGGTCGGGTTCTCGATCTGCTCGCCAGCCTGGTTGGCCAGATCAGCATCGATCCTGAAAGGGTCGACCAGAACATCCGCCGATCCTGCATCACCATCACGGAACTGGCGGATTCGCTTGTCCGCATCGAAGACCTGTCGTTCCGCCAGGCGCATGAGATTGCCGCAACCGTCGCCAAAAGCGTCGTCGCGCTGAAGGGCGACCTGCCGAATGACGGTTACCAACCGTTCCTCAAGGCATTCAGCGAGCTGACAGGACGTGAGACCGGCATCGACGAGGAAAAGTTCAGGCAGATCGTCTCGCCGGAACACTTTGTCGCCGTGCGCGCCCGTTTTGGCGGCCCGGCTCCCGAGCCCATGCGGGAGGCGATATCGGCCTATCGCGACAGGCTGGGGGCTTTTGCGGCGGAAGCACAGCGGTTCGCCGATCATGAAGCGGCGAAGGCCGCTGAACTGGCAGAGAAATTCACCGCCCTGACGGGAGCGCGATAATGGCGACAATCGAACTCAATCAACTCGTGAAGCGCTACGGCAAGGTCGAAGCGGTCAAAGGCATAGACCTGGCCATTGAAGACGGCGAGTTCGTCGTTTTTGTCGGCCCTTCCGGCTGCGGCAAATCCACCACGCTGCGCATGATCGCCGGGCTGGAGGAGATTTCCGATGGTACGCTCAAGATCGCCGGCAACGTCGTCAATGAAAAAGAACCGAAACAGCGCAACATCGCCATGGTCTTCCAGAACTATGCGATCTATCCGCATATGACGGTTCGCCAGAATATCGGTTTCGGACTTTACACATCAAAGCTCGACAAGACGGAAAAGAACCGCCGCATCGAAGAGGCCGGCCGGGTGCTGGGGCTTGAAGCCCTGCTCGACCGCCGTCCCGCGGCCCTGTCGGGCGGCCAGCGGCAGCGCGTCGCCATTGGCCGCGCGATGGTGCGCGATCCCGCAGCCTTTCTGTTCGATGAGCCGCTATCCAATCTCGATGCGCAGTTGAGATCGCAGATGCGCATTGAAATCAAGCGCTTGCACCAACGTCTTAAGACGACCACCGTCTACGTCACCCATGATCAGGTGGAGGCCATGACCATGGCGGACCGTATCGTGGTGATGAAGGACGGTCATATATTGCAGGTCGGCACGCCGACGGAACTTTACGAAACACCCGTCGATATCTTCACCGCCCGCTTCATCGGCAGCCCCTCGATGAACCTGCTGCGAGGGACCAAAACAACCAGCAGCGTTGCGCCCTCCGCCACGGGTGAGCTTCTGATCGGCGTCCGGCCACATGATCTGCTGGTCGGCGAGAACGGCGCTGCACAGGGAACGTTTACACTTGAGGGAACGGTAACGGCGGTCGAGCCGCTGGGGCCGGAGACGCTCGTTCATCTGGATACCGACACCACCTCGGTGATCGCCACGGCCCGGGGCAAATCCATTCCCGCTGTCGGCAGCCGGTTGCAATGCCAGGCGGAGCGAGGCGCGCTTTATCTTTTTGATGCGAAAACGGAAAAGCTTCTGGGCCGCGCATGATGACAACAGAAAAAACAGCCGTCATCAGCATCGGCCGGATCTACTGCGACCTCATTTTCACCGGGCTCGATGAATTGCCTGTGCTCGGCCGGGAACTGTTTGCCCGCGACATGGAAATTGCCGCCGGCGGCGGCGCCTTCATTGCCGCCGCACATTTTGCCCATATAGGCCGCCCGGTTGCGCTGCTGGCAAGGCTCGGCACCGATACGTTTTCGCGCGATATCGGCGATAAAATGGCGCAGAGCGGCGTCGACCTGCAGTTTCTGGAACATGCAGCAGATGCCGGACCACAAGTCACGGTGGCGACAGTGGTTGGTCAGGACCGGGCATTTTTGACGCGCCGCGCCGGCGCCGCCCGGCCGTCAACGCTGGATGCCGCCTTTGCATGGGACAGGGCGCGGCATCTGCACATCGCCGAATTCGCTACTCTGCACGAGATGCCCGACCTCGTTTCGCGCGCCAGGGCAAGCGGATTGTCCGTTTCGCTTGATCCGAGCTGGGATGCTTCGCTGATCTACGACAAGGACTTGCTCAACGCCTGTGCCGGCGTCGACGTGTTTTTGCCCAATCTTGAAGAGGCCGAAGCGATCACCGGGCATTCTGACCCGGAAGCGGCGATCAGGGCATTGGCGCAGGCTTTTCCCATCGTCGCCCTCAAAGGCGGCGCACAAGGTGCATGGGTATCTTCTGCGTCCGGGCTTCACCACAGTGCCGCTCAGAAAGTCCCGGTGGTCGATACGACCGGCGCGGGCGATGCCTTTAATGCCGGTTTTCTTGACGCGTGGCTTCAGCGTCAGGACGAACAGCAGTGCCTCGAAGCCGGAATCGCAGCGGGCAGTCTTGCCGTGCAGGCGGCGGGCGGCGCACCGAAGGTGACCGCCGCCGCGTGAGACGCCCTGCCCGCGTCACTCTCCGCGCGGAAAACGCTGATTTTCCTCCAGCACGTTGAGGTCCATGTGGTTGCGCATATAGCGCTCCGAGGCTTTCTGCAGGGGCTGGTAATCCCACGGATAATAGGCGCCGTTGCGCAGCGCCTTGTAGACCACCCAGCGCCGCGCCTGGCTTTCGCGAACGGCGGCGTCGAACACCGGCAATTGCCAACGCCGGCCAATCTCGGCGGAAAGCGATGAGAGTACATCGCTGAAAGCGGGATCGCCGGCAAGGTTGGTGCGCTCTTCCGGATCAGCCTCGAGATCATAGAGCAGCGGCGGATCGGCCTCGCAGACCGACAGCTTGTAGCGGCCGTCCCTGATGGCGACGAGCGGTGCAATGGAGCCTTCGGCGGCATATTCCATCGGCACCGGGCCACGCCCGCCAGTCCCGTGAGCCAGCGCCGCCAGATCTTCACCATCCGTCCAGCGTTTGAGTGAAGTAATATCAAGCCCGGCAAGTCCACACAGCGTCGGCGTGACATCGAGTGTCGAGACAGGGGCATCGATCAAAGCCGGCTGCCAGCCGGGTGCGGCCACCATCAGCGGCACACGGGCGGAACCCTCAAAGAAGCACATCTTGAACCACAGCCCGCGCTCGCCCAGCATGTCGCCATGGTCGGACAGGAAGAGGATGATCGTCTCCTCCTCCATCCGCGTCGCCTTCAGGACGTCGAGGATTTCGCCGACCTTTTCATCGATATAGGAGATGTTGGCGAAATAACCGCGCCGTGCCCGGCGTATCTGCTCACCTGTGATCTCGAATGCCCCGTGATCGCAGGCTTCCAGCAGCCGCTTCGAATGTGGGTCCTGCTCCTCGAAGGCAATCGCCTGCGACTGCGGCTCGAGCGCCGGGCAATCCTCGTAGAGGTCCCAGAATTTGCGCCGCGCCACATAGGGGTCGTGCGGGTGGGTGAAGCTGACCGTCAGGCACCACGGCCGGTCGTCAAGGCGGCGCGACAGGTCGTAAAGCTTGCGGGTGGCGTTATAGGCCACCTCGTCGTCATACTCCATCTGGTTGGTGATTTCGGCGACACCTGCGCCAGTCACCGAACCGAGATTGTGATACCACCAGTCGATCCGCTCACCCGGCTTGGTATAATCGGGTGTCCAGCCGAAATCCGCCGGATAGATATCCGTCGTCAGCCGCTCCTCGAAGCCATGCAGCTGGTCCGGGCCGACGAAATGCATCTTTCCCGAGAGGCCGGTGTAATAACCCGCCGCCCGCAGGTGGTGCGCATAGGTCGGAATATCGGAAGCAAATTCGGCGGCATTGTCGTAAACCCGCGTGCGGCTCGGCAATTGCCCGGACATGAAGGAGGCGCGGGCCGGCGCGCAGAGCGGACTTGCCGTATAGGTGTTGGCGAAGCGGACGGACCGCTTCGCCAGTGTTTTAAGATGGGGTGCGTGGAGGAAATCGGCCGGGCCGTCGGGAAAAAACGTCCCGTTGAACTGGTCGGCCATCAGGATCAGGATATTGGGACGCGGCATTTCCACTTTCCGGCTTAGAGACCAAGCTTGCCTTTGACGGCGTCCACACCCGGCTTGCCATCCAGCGTGGTAACGCCCTGCAGCCAGCCATCCAGCGCCTGCGGATTGGCCTTCAGCCAGGCCGCTGCCGCCGCTTTCGAATCCTCGCCACCCAGAATGGAGCCCATCAGGGTATTTTCCATGCCGATATCGAATTTCAGGTTCTTGAACAGCGTCGCCGCATTCGGGCATTGCTGCGGCCAGCCGGTGCGGGCGAGCGTATAAACTTCCGCGCCGCCGAAATTCGGACCGAAATAGGCGTCGCCGCCGGAGAGATAGGCAATATCGATCTTCTCATTCATCGGATGCGGCGCCCAGGCGAGGAAGACCACCGCCTTCTTGTCCCTGCCCGCCCTTTCCACCTGCGCCAGCATCGCCTGTTCGCCGGATTCGACGAGTTGCCAGCTCTTCAGGCCGAAATCATCGGCGTCGATGATCTTCTGGATATTCTGGTTGGCCGGTGCGCCCGGCTCGATGCCGTAAATCTTGCTTTCGAATTCGTCGGCATGTTTTGCGAGATCGGCAAAATCCTTGACGCCCTTTTCCGCCATATAGGCTGGCACTGCCAAGGTGAACTTGGCACCCTCGAGGTTCTTCGTCATCACCTCGGCCGCCTTGGCGGCATTCAGATCGTCCACGAAGGATTTCTGCGCCGGCATCCAGTTGCCAAGGAAAACGTCGATTTCGCCGTTTTTCATCGCCTGATAACCGATCGGCACCGACAGCGTCTTGACGTCAGCCTCATAACCCAAGGCATCCAGCAGCACGGAGGCAACGCCATTGGTGGCGGTGATGTCGGTCCAGCCCGGATCGCTGAGGCGGATGGTCTTGCAGGCCGCGTCATCGGCCGCCTGAAGCGGGGTGGAGAAGGCCGCCACAGACAGAAAAAGACCGGCGGCGATGCGATGCAGATGAGAAATGGTTTTCATTGCGGCTCCCCTTTTATCAATCCAGTTTATTGAACACCACGTTGCTTTTGCCTGTGAAGCGGGTATTTTTCGATAGTTGATATAAGGAATTTTAATGTCAGACCGGCCGCTTGATCTGGGATGGATGCGCATTTTCACCGAGGTTGCCCGCCGCGGCAGCCTGACGGCGGCGGCGGCGGCGGCATCCCTGCGGCTGACGCAGCCGGCCGTAAGCTATCAGATTCGCCGGCTGGAGGAGGAACTGGGTGTGGCGCTCGTGCAGCGCAGACATCGCGGCATCGAACTGACGACGGAGGGTCAGAGGCTGTTCGAGATCGTCTCGCGCAATGTCGACGCCATCGACCTTCTGGCGCAGCAGCTTCGCCGGACGGAGGAGCGGCAGACCATCCGTCTGCACACGGATTACGCCTTCTCGTCCCTGTGGCTCATCCCGCGCATGCACGGATTTCGCGCGCTCAACCCCGACATCAACATCCAGATCGTCGCCACGCAGGATCCGCTCGGCCAGGGCAAACACGACAGCGACGTGATGGTGATTTTCGGCACGCGGCAGGAGGCGGGCGAAGGAGCGGTATTGCTGCTTTCGGAGAAGGTCACGCCGGTCTGCTCGCCGGCGCTCCTGGCGGAAACGCCGGCACCGACGGGCGTCGCTGATTTTTCACGCCATAAACTCATCCACCTCGAAAACACGTCACAGGCGCACTGGTTCGACTGGGCTGCCTATTTCAAGCATTTTGGCGTGCATCGCGGTGCCGAGCATGATGGCGGCGATATCAGCTTCAACAATTACACCATGGTGGTGCAGGCAACCATCGGCGAACAGGGTTTCGCGCTCGGCTGGGCCGGACTGGTCGATCCGTTGCTCGAGGCAGGCGTGCTGGTGACCGCCGGCCCGAGCCTTGATGCACCGGGACGCGGCTACTGGCTGATGCGGCCGAAAAGCAGCGACAGCGCGGTGAGAAAACTGACCGGCTGGCTGATCGACGAGCGGCGATGACGCCGCCCGCCAGCGCGCTTTCGGCTCAGATCGGGTAATGCAGCGGCCCGTCCTGCAGCGTGACCCAGCGCAACTCGGTGAATTCCGCAATGCCCGCCGTGCCACCAAAACGGCCGTAGCCGGAGGCCTTGACGCCGCCGAAAGGCATCTGCGCCTCATCGTGAACAGTCGGGCCATTGATGTGGCAAATGCCGCTTTCTATGCGGGCGGCAATGGCAAGCGCCCTTGCCTGATCCCTGCCGAAAATCGCAGCGGAAAGACCGAACTCGGTTTCGTTGGCGATGCTCACCGCCTCATCGATGCTGCCGGCCCGGATGATGGAGACGACGGGACCGAAGCTTTCCTCCGCATAAAGCCGCATGGCCGGCGTGACGCCATCGACGGCGATCGCATCCACCATCGTGCCATTGCCGCCGCCGCCCGCGACCAGCCGCGCTCCCTTGGAGACGGCGTCATCCACCAGCGCCCGGATGCGTGATGTCGCTTCGGCGCTGACCAGCGAGCCGAGCGGTGTTTTGCCCTCACGCGGATCGCCGGCCGTGAGGCTCGAAGCCTTTTTGGCGAAGGCCTCGACGAATGTATCTGCAACGCTGTCGAGCACGATGATGCGCTCCGTCGACATGCAGATCTGGCCCTGGTTCATATAGGCGCCAAAAGCGGCCGCCGCGACAGCCGCATCGATATCGGCATCGTCAAGCACGATGAACGGCGCCTTGCCGCCAAGCTCCAGCAAAGCGGGTTTCAGATAACGGCCGGCCGTTTCGGCAATCACCCGGCCGACGCGGGTCGAGCCGGTGAAGTTCACGCGTCTGACGGCAGGGTGCGCGATCAGCGTATCGACGATCTTTGCCGCATCTTCCGGCGCATTGGAGACGGCGTTGAGCACGCCCTTGGGCAGACCGGCGGAAGCGATCGCCTCGATGATCAGCGCATGGGTGCGCGGGCACAGTTCCGAGGTCTTCATGACAACCGTATTGCCGCAGGCAAGTGGCGTGGCGATGGAGCGCACGCCGAGAATAACAGGCGCATTCCACGGCGCCATGGACAGCACAACACCTGCCGGCTGGCGCAATGCCATCGCCATGGTTCCCGGACGGTTGGAGGGAATGATCTCGCCCTTGATCTGAGTGGTCAGGCTTGCCGCCTCCACCAGCATGTCGCTCGCCAGTTTGACGTTGAACCCGGCCCAGGCATCGGTCGCGCCAATTTCTTCCTTCATCGCCTGGGTAATGTCAGGCCCGGCGGCGAGGAGCGCCTGCGCGGCAGCCAGGAGCAGGCGGCGGCGTTCACCGGGCGGGGTTGCCGACCAGACGGGAAAGGCCGCGGCCGCGGCATCGGCCGCACGGGTGGCGTCCTCCACCGTTGCTGCCGCAGCACTCGTCGCCACATCGCCGGTGATGGGGTTGCTGCGTTCGAAACGCTTGCCGCTCGCGGCGGGGCAATGATCGCCGCCGATGAAAAGATTGACAGTCTGCATGGTCTTTCTCCTGAGTTCAGACAATGGCGGCGGTGGTGCCGCCGAGAAACGCCCGTTGCACGGCGGGATCGGCGGACAGGGCCTCAGCCGTGCCTGCCCCGACAATCCGCCCTGCTTCCAGCAAATAACCGCGATCGGCAAGCGCAAGGCTTTCGCGCACATTCTGCTCCACAAGCAGAATGGAAAGGCCGCTCTTTTTTATCTCCGCCAGGGCGGCGAACAATTCCTGCGTGACGATGGGCGCAAGGCCAAGGCTCGGCTCGTCCAGCAGCAGATAATCCGGCACCGACATCAAAGCCCGCCCGATGGCGACCATCTGCTGTTCGCCGCCGGACATGGTGCCGGCAAGCTGCTGCCGCCGCTCCGCAAGACGCGGAAACAGTACGAAAATATGCTCTCGTGTCGCCTTTTCCGCTGAACGGGCATGGCGAGGATTGGCCCCGAGACGGAGATTGTCCTCCACCGTCAGCGCCGCGAAAATTCCGCGCCCCTCCGGCACCAGCGCCACGCCCCGCTCCACGATCTGATGGGCGGCAACAGAGGCAAGCGACGAACCGTTGACGCGCACGCCTCCGGAGGCCGGAGCCACCATGCCGCCGACCGCTTTCAGCAGCGACGACTTGCCGGCGCCATTGGCGCCGAGCAGCACCACCGTTTCGCCCTTGGCGACATTGAGCGATATGCCGTCAACCGCGAGATGTTTGCCGTAACGGATTGTCAGTGCATCTATTTCAAGCATGTGCCGCTCCCAGATAGGCGGAAATGACCTGCGGATCATCGAGCACCACGGCCGTCGGCCCGTCGGCGATCTTGCGACCCGCCGCCATGACCACGGAGCGCGGGCAGAGCGCGCGCACGGCGGCCATGATATGTTCCACCAGCAGGATCGTCGTTCCCTCGGATGCCAGCCGCCGGATCAGCGCGATCCCCTCCTGCAGTTCCGTGGGGTTGAGGCCTGCAAGCCATTCGTCGAGAAGCAGAAGCTTCGGTTCGCCCGCCAGCGCACGCGCCAGTTCAAGCCGTTTCTGGTCGATATAGGTGAGATCGCCGGCCGGCATGGTTTCCCGCCCGGCAAGACCTATTCTTTCGAGGCAGGCCCGTGCGACCTTCTCCGCATCGGGACGCGAAAGCCGCTTCGGCCCGAACATGGCCGATACGGCAACGTTTTCAAGCAGGGAAAGCGACGGCAAAAGCCGCACGAGCTGGAAGGTGCGCGCCACGCCGGCGCGCGCAATCACATCCGGCCGCCGGCCGGCAATCTCCTGCCCTTTGAGCCTTATCGATCCTTCCGTCGGCTTCAGCGCCCCGGAGATCAGGTTCATCAGCGTCGTCTTGCCGGAGCCGTTCGGCCCGAGCAGCCCGACGACTTCGCCGGCCTTAATGGTGAGGCCAAGGCCATCCACCGCCTTCAACCCGCCGAAGGTCTTGCGGATATCGGTGATTTCGAGAACGGCGCTCATGCGGCTTTCTCCTTTTTGCGCAGCTTCTCCAGCGCCGCCAGCACGCCATCCGGCAGAACAAAAACGATGAGGATGAAGAGAGCGCCGAGAATGATGGAAAAATGATTGGGGAAGTTGGCGCCCAGCCACTCGAACAGCAGGAACAGCGGCACGGCACCGAGAATGGGTCCCCAGCGGCGCGTGGCTCCGCCAAGCAGGGCCATGATGACGGTGAGGAACGATACCTGCGGATTAAAGACGATGGCCGGCTCGATATAGACCCAGCGCGGGGCTTGAATGGCACCGACCAGCGTGATGATCGTGGCAGATAGCACGAAGAGCGTCAGCTTGGTGCGGGCAAGATTAATGCCCGCATGGGCGGCCACGACCTCGTCGTCACCGATTGCCTTCAGCGCCAGTCCGAGCTTGCTGCGGTCGATCAGGATCGCCAGCAGGAGGGTGATGACAGCCAGCGCCAGCAATTGCCAGAGCACATGCTGCGGCTCCAGCGGCAGGAAGATATAGCGCCCGAGCGTGCCGGTCACGTTCACCTCGTACCAGGTGATGAGCTGGCGGATGAGCTCGGCAAGGCCAAAGGAAAAGATCACGAAATAAATGCCGGCGACGCGCAGTGTGGAAAGCCCGACGACAAGCGCCAGCGCCGCGCCGACAAGGGCCGCGCACAGGAGCACGACCGGCCATGGCAGAACCTCGCTCAGCACCGCGACCGTATAGGCCCCGACACCGAAGAAGGCGACGGTGGCGAGCGAAATATAGCGGGTCGGACCGGAAAACATCGCCCAGGCGGATGCGAGCGTCGCATAACCCAGCAGGCCGATGATGACGCCGACGCCATAGGCATCGAAAAAGAAAGGGGAAAGCGCCAGCAGCGCAGCTGCGGCAAGGCCGATGAGAAGCGGGATCATTTGCCCCTCCTTGCGAAGATGCCTTCCGGACGCCAGAGCAGCACCACGAGGAAAAGCAGATAGGTGGCGGCAAGTGTGAGGCCGGGATCGACATAAACGAGCACGAAGGTTTCCACGAGGCCGAGCAGCAGGCCGGCCACCAGCGCGCCAAGCAGATTGCCGACACCGCCCATGATGACGACAACAAGCGCCTTCATGGTGAAGACCACGCCATAGGAGGCGGAAAAGGTCTGGTACATCGAAATCATCACCCCACCGGCCACGGCGAGTGCGCCGCCAAGGGCAAAGCCGATCGAAGCCACACGGTTCACATCAATGCCAACCAGCGGCGCGGATTTGGGCGCAAGCGCCACCGCCCGCAGGTTGAGACCCCAGCGGCTGTGGGTGAGCGCCAGATAAAGCCCGCCACCGATCGCGACCGACAGGCCGAAGGACAAGAGCCGGTTCAGCGCCACGGTCGTGCCGAAGATGTCGACACCTTCGGCAAGGTAGGAATAGGAATGGTAGTTGCCGCCAAACGCCACGAGCATGATGCCCTGGATAACGAAGAGCAGCCCGAAGGTCGCCAGAATGGAATCGACTTCCAGACGGCCGGAGCCGCCCGAACGGCGCACCAGCGGCCGCATCATGACCCGATAGATCGCGAAAGACAGGCCGTAACCGAGCGGCACGATGATGAATAGCGACCAGAGCGGCGACAGGCCATAGCTCGAAAACAGCACGAAGGCGATGAAGGCAGCCGCAATCAGCACTTCGCCATAAGCAAGGTTCATGATGCGGGCGATGCCATATTGCAGCGAAAGTCCAAGCGCGATCAGCGCATAGGTCCCTCCCAGCATCAAGCCGAAGATGAGGGTGGATAAAAACAAGGAAGTGTCTCCAGTCTGGAACATGGCGCAAGCCTGCCGGCCGGGGTTCACCGCCCCGGCCGGCAAAGGCTCACCATTGCGGCTTCGGAATGACCGGCTTTGCCACGCCTAAACGGTCCGCCGGCGCAATCGCCACAAAGCGGTCACCCTGCCATTGCCCCGCCCACCAGAGCTGCCGAAGCTGGTTGTCTTCAAGCTTGACCGGGCCGATGACGGTGTCGAAGCTTCCCGTCGAAAGTTCATTTGCCACCGCCGCCTTGTCGAGGCCGACACGCTGGATGGACTGGGCCAGCATTTCGAGGCTCGCATAGGTGATGGCGCTTGCCCAGCTGTCCGGCTTGGCGCCGATAAAGGCCTCGTGGCGCTTGAAATAACCCTCGATCCTGTCGCTGCTGCCATCAACGCCGCCGATGCTGATCACGCCCTCCTGCTTGCCATCGGAGACCTTCGGGAAGATCGGGAAAGCACCGCCGACGCCGACATAAAGAACCTTCGGGTTAAACCGGGCCGTCTGCGCCTGTTTCGTCACCGCAAAACTGTCGGGTGGATAGGAAAACGCGATAAAGCTGTCGGCACCGCTCGCCGCCGCCTCGTTCACCAGTGCTGCGAAATCCGAAGTTCCGACCGGATAGGTCTTGTCGTAGGCGAGTGTGAAACCCGCTTCCTTCAGCGCCGGTCGCGCAGCCTTGATGAGATCGATGCCGAAACCGTCAGCCACGGAAATCACCGCGACCTTGTCGTTGATCTGGCCGGCCTCGCGTGCGGCTTTCAAAACGTCGGCCAGTGCATTGGCATAATCATGGCCGCCGCCCAGCATCCAGAAGCTCTTTTTCCAGCGCGCGGCAAATTCGGGCGCCTTGTCGGTCACGCCTGTGACCGCTAGCTGCGGATAACCGAAGCGCTCATAAAGCGGTGCGACGGCCAGATTGAAGCCGGTGCCCCATGGCGGCAGAATGAAATCGACCTTGTCCTGGCTGGCCAGACGCTCGGTGAACCGCACCGCATCCTCGGCCGAGGAACGGTCGTCATATTCCACCACTTCCACCGGCAGGCGCTTGCCATCCGGTAAAGTGAGGCCGCCGGCATCGTTGACCTCCTTCACCCATAATTTGTAGTTTGGAATGGTGGTGATGCCAGCACCTGTGGCATTGGCGCCGCTTTTTGAAACGGCATAACCGATCTTCACCGAGGTACGGTCCTGCGCATGGGCAAAACCGAAAGATACCGCCGACAGGGCAGCACCGGAGAGCAGGCAGAACAGCGTTCTGCGCTTCAGACTATTCATGATGTTCCTCCCAAAGCGCCTTATCGGGGTTGCCGTTCTCCTCAAGGCTTTCCCCTGCGCTGATCAAAGTTTAGCAATGACAGTCGCATATAAAATGCACTAGTGTAGCGCATTATTGTACTTTTGGAGGCATAGTGCCGCTGCAAAGCCAGATTGCCGGCAATCGCGTGGAGATCACGGCACGCACCCTCGCCTCGACGCTGCGGGTATCCGAATTCCGGCTGGAATCGGACAGCGCCCATCTGCTTCTCCTTTCCTCTGGGGAAGCCGAGATCATACAGGGCGAAAAGACACTGCCTGTCCCGGCACCGGGGCTCGTCTGGCTACCGATCGGCCCCGCCGGCCGCCTGCGGCTGACTGCCGGAAGCCGTGGATCGCTGCTGAAGACGAGCGAAATCGGGCTTGCCCATGCGATGCCCACCGGCACGAGCGCGAGCGCCGTGCGCAACATATTGCAGCGTGTTCTGACGCAGTTGCCGGCGGAAAAGGACCGGCAGGAGCTGGCGGGTTATCTGGAGACCATCGCCAGCGAAAATGTCCGCGCGACAACGGGTTCGGAGACGATCATCGCCAGCCTGCTCTCCGTCACCCTCATCCGCATCTGCCAGCACGCCATGGCCGATATTGCCGCCGCCATCTCCACCCCCGGCAGCCTTACCGAGCGGTTCGTCCTGCTGGTGAGCCAGCACAAGCGCGACCAATGGGGCGTGGACGATTATGCAAGACATCTGAGCGTCAGCCGCGAACGGCTGGGATTTGCGGTGCGCAAGGCAACGGGGCTTTCGCCGCAGGCCTATATTCACCGGGAACTGCTGTCCGAGGCGCGCGACCTTCTTCTCAACTCATCGCTGCAAGTTGCTGAAATCGCGTTTCGATTGGGGTTTCAGGATCCCGGCTACTTCAATCGCTTCTTCACCCGCAACGAGGGCACATCTCCGGGACGATTCAGGAGAGCGGCAACGCGGATGCAGACCGTGCCGCCGCCATCCTATGCGGCCTGGCCTTGATCCTCTCCGCCCGCAATCCTTGACGCTATTTTACGCCACCACCACCCGGTGCCGCCCGATCGGCAGCATCATCGGCTTGCCGGAGGTCGGGTCTTCGATGACGCGGCTTTCGATGCCGAAGACGTGGCGGACATTGTCTTCCGTCAGCACCTCTTCCGGCGTGCCGAAGACATGCAGCTTTCCGTCCCGCATGGCGACGAGATGATCGGCATATCGGGCTGCGAGATTGAGATCGTGCAGCACCATGACGATGGTGGTCTCACGGGCGTGGTTGAGGTCGGTCAGAAGGTCCAGCACTTCGACCTGATGACTGATATCGAGGAAGGTGGTCGGTTCGTCCAGCAGCAATATATCGGTCTGCTGGGCGAGCGCCATGGCGATCCAGACGCGTTGCCGCTGGCCGCCGGAAAGTTCATCCACCGGCCGCTCGGCCAGTTCCACCGTATCGGTGGCGGTAAGGGCCGCGGCGACGGCCTCATCGTCCTGCCGCGACCAGCGGGCGAACAGGCCGTGATGCGGGTGCCGGCCCCGGCTGACGAGATCGGCAACCACGATGCCCTCCGGCGCGATCGGCGATTGCGGCAGAAGGCCCATGCGCCGTGCGAGCTCGCGCGAGGCAAGACGATGGATCGATTTCCCATCGAGCAGAACCTGACCGGCGCGCGGCGTGATGAGCCGCGACATGCTGCGCAGCAGGGTGGACTTGCCGCAGGCATTGGCGCCGACGATGACGGTGATCTTCCCGCGCGGAACGATGAGATCCAGCCCTTCGATGATCATGTTTTCGCCGTAGCCGGCGGACAGGCCGCTTACGGAAAGGGAGTGGCCGGTCATAACGAGCCTCCGCTGCGGTTGACCCGCACGATCAGGTAAATCAGATAGGGCGCCCCGAGTGCGCCCGTGACGACGCCGACCGGATAACGGCCCGGCAACAGGAACTGGCCGCAATAATCCCCCACCAGCACGAGCGCCGCGCCGACCAGCGCTGCAGGAACGAGCAGCGAGCCGTTGCTGCCGACGATGCGCGCCGCAATCGGTCCGGAGAGAAAAGCAACAAACGCGACGGGCCCGGACACCGCCGTTGCAAAGGCGATCATGCCGACGGCGGCGATGATGACGAGGATGCGGGTTCGCCCGACCGATACACCGAGCGCCGAGGCGGCATCGTCGCCCAGTCTCAAGGCTTCGAGATCACGTGCGCGGCTGATGAGCAGGCCACCGAAGAGGATAAGCGCGAGAAGGAGCGGCAGCAGCTGGGCCATCTTCGCGCCGTTGACGCTGCCGGTCAGCCAGCGCATCGCCTCCTGCAGCGTCCAGGCCGGCGCGACGGAGAGAATATAGGCGATGAAGCTCTCCAGCATGGCCGACACACCGATGCCGACGAGGATCAGCCGCGTGCCCGCCACGCCGTTGCGGAAAGACAGGAGATAGACGACGAGCGCAACGCCAAGACCGGCGGTGACGGCGAAGACCGAGACCAGCGGCCCGTTCATCTGCAGGACAACGATGGCGAAAACGGCTGCCGCGCTCGCCCCGGAGCTGATGCCGATAATATCGGGGCTGGCGAGCGGGTTGCGCAGCATAATCTGGAACGCGACGCCGCCGAGCCCGAAGCTCAGACCTGCGAGAACCGAGAGCACGGCGCGCGGCAGCCGCAGCTGCCCGACGGTGAAAGAGATGCCGGCGATATCCTCTCCCAGCAGAACACGAATGACGTCGCCGGGCGGCGTGAAGGATTGTCCGAGCATCAGCGTTGTTGAAAAGGCAGCGATCAGAAGCACCGACAGGCTGGCGATGACAAGCCGACGCCGGCGCTTTCGGGCATGCCGATTGAAAACGAGATTCTTAATAGTGGCAACGTGCATGGTCACAATTCGCGCACCCTCTGACGTCTGACGATCCAGATGAAGAAGGGCGCACCGACAAGCGCGGTGACGATGCCGACATCGAGTTCGGAAGGCCGCGCCACAATGCGCCCGACAATATCGGCCGAGATCAGCAGGCACGCCCCGCCCAGCGCCGAAAAAGGCAGCAGCCAGCGATTGTCCACGCCGACAAGCAGGCGGCAAAGATGCGGTACCACAAGCCCGACAAAACCGATCGGCCCGCAAATGGCGGTAGCCGCTCCGCAGAGAAGAATGGCGCCAAAGGAAGCCACGGCTCGAGCCACCGCGACATTTTCACCAAGCCCGGCCGCAAGCTCGTCTCCGAGCGCCAGAGAATTCAGCTTGCGCGCCGAAAGCAGGCTGATGATGAAACCGGCGGCGAGAAATGGCAGCACTGTCTCGATGCGCTCGAAGGTCGCTCCGCCGACGCCGCCGATCTGCCAGGAGCGGATGCCGCCGGCAATATCGCTGCGGGGCAGGACGACGGCGATGACGAGCGAGGAGAAGGCGACGGAGGTGGCAGCGCCCGCAAGAGCGAGTTTCAGCGGGGTCGCCCCACCCCGCCCCAGCGAGCCGACGACATAAACGAAAACCGCAGACGCCCCCGCCCCGGCAATCGCGGCCATGATGAAAGCCTGAGCCGAGGCGATGCCGAACCAGACGATGCCGATGACGACGGCAAGCGATGCCCCCATATTGACACCGAGAATGCCGGGATCAGCAAGCGGGTTGCGGGTGACACCCTGCATGATGGCCCCGGCCAGCCCGAGTGCGGCGCCGGAAAGCAGGGCGAGCAGCGTGCGCGGCAGGCGCACGGCAACCGCCGCCTCGGCAACCGTCTCGACGCGGCCGCTGAGCCCGCCCAGAATATCGGCAAGAGTAACGTCACGCGTGCCGATGGCGACGGAGAGCGCACAGAGCAGCGCGAGAAGCGCCAGCACCGCGAACGCCCAGGCGGTTCGCGCACGGCTGGAGCGGCCGGCGAGCAGCATCGTCCTTGCTTTGCCGGGTCCGGAAATCGTCACTGCGATTTCCCGGAGGACTTGCCGGCGGCCTTTGCAAGAAGATCGGCATAGTCTTTCAATACCCACGAAATCGATAGCGGCGTGGGGTTTGAAGCGGTGCCGAGCGGATCGCGGCCCAGCATGACGACGGCATCGTTGGAAACGGCCGGCATGCGCGCCAGAAGCGGATCGGCGCGCATGGCCTTAAGAAGCGGCTCGCTGCCATAGGTCACGACGATATCGACATCGTCGAAGGCATCGACACGCTCGGCGCTGACGCCGGCCGCAAACTGCCCCGGCTTCGTCGCTTCCATGACGCTTTTTGGAGAGGAGAGACCGAGATCGGCGAAGAACTTCACCCGGGTGTCATTGGCCGTATAAAAATTGACGACGCTGAGATTGGTGGCGTCGAGATGGGTGACGAACATCGCCGACTTGCCCTTCAGCTGCGGGTGACCGGCGACCACCTGCGCGATTTCGCCCTCGATGCGTTTGATGAGCGCCTCACCTTGGGCCGCCATGCCAAGGCCGGCGCTGTTCAGCCGGATCGTCTCGCGCCAATCCGTCGCCCAGGGGGACACGGGATAGGCGACGACAGGTGCGATCTGGCTCAGCGTATCGTAATCGGACTGGCTGAGGCCCGAATAGGCGGCAAGGATGACATCCGGCTGCGTCGCCGCCACGGCCTCGAAATCGATACCGTCGCCCTCGTCGAACAGCACCGGCTTTGCCGCATTGAGCTCGGTAAGCCGCTTCGCCACCCACGGCAGCAGGCCGTCGCCATCGTCATCGCCGAAATTGGCCGCCGCAAAACCGACGGGCACGATGCCGAGCGCCAGCGGCACCTCATGGTTCGCCCAGGCGACAGTCGCGACCCGCTGCGGTTTCTTCGCAATCGTGGTGGTGCCGAACGCATGTTTGATGACGATGGGATAGCTGGTCGTCTCGTCCGCGGCGGCAAAATCAGGCGCGATCATCGACAGGAAAAGCATGAATGCCGGAATGAGGCAGCGGAACGGGCGAAGCATTGGTGAGCTCTCATAAGTTCAAAAGTGGACTTGAACTCTCAGCTTCAATTGCCCCCGTCAAGCCCAGGCAGGAAATGCCGCTGCAACAGCGGTGAAATTTCCGGGGTTTTGTACAAAACCGCAGAAAGTTACAATACCGGACAAAGTTTCTCAAGTTATTGGGCGCTTCGAGAGTGGGCCGTGGAAGCGGCGATTGGGGCATCAAGGTCTGGAACATACCCATGAATATCGAAACCGAAGGCAGACACCGCAAAAATGCGCGACGTCGTTACCAGGATGCGGCGCTGCTTGCCTGCACGGCGCTTGTCGCCACCCTGCCCGGCGCCTTGCTGGCGCAGGAGGCTGCCAACACAAACAGCAGCACGGTTCTGGAACGGATCACCGTCGAAAGCGGTGACAATGACCAGAAGTCCATCGTCGCTTCCCGCACGACGAGCGGCAGCAAGATGGCGACCGATATTCTCGACACACCTGCCTCCGTTTCGGTCATCACCGCCAAGGAAATGCAGCAGCGCGGCGTACAGACCGTGGAAGAGGCGCTGCAATATACCGCCGGCGTGACCACGGATTTTTACGGTTCCGACGACCGTTTCGATTATTTCAAGATTCGCGGTTTCGACGCCTATACCTATCGCGACGGCCTGACGCTCGGCCGTCCCTTCGGCGCGCTGCGCGAAGAAACCTATGCCTATGAGCGCGTGGAAGTGCTGAAGGGCGGCAACTCCACCACCTTTGGCGTCTCGGATCCCGGCGGTTCGGTGAACTATTCCACCAAGGTGCCGAAACGCACCCGTTTCGGCGAAGCTTATATCACCGGCGGCTCCTACGGCCGCGCCGAAACCGGCTTCGATTTCGGCGACAACATCACCAGCGACGACACGCTGTCCTATCGCCTGACCGGCAAGCTCAGAAATGCCGATGCGGAATATGACTATTCCCGCGACGACGAGAAATTCTTCATGGGCGGCCTGACCTGGCGCCCGACCGACGTCACCAGCCTGACCGTCGTCTACGATCACCTCAACAAGGATGGCGTTCCCGGTGGCGGCGGCCATCCGGTCGGCTCGCATTTCGACCGGAGCCGCTTCTTCGGCGAACCGGACTACAATTATCGCGGCACGAACCGCAATTCGCTGAGCGTGATGTTCGACCACGATTTCGGCTCGGGCCTGACCTTGAGTTCCAATGCGCGCTACAGCAAGGCGAATACGGACTTCGGTTATGCCTATATCTCGTCGACGCCGACAAACGGTTCGACGATCGCCAACCGGTCCTATTTCGGCAACGACACCGAGACCGAGAACTTCCTGATCGACACGCGCCTCCAATATGATACGCGGTTTAAAAATGTCGAAAGCCGCAGCCTCGTCGGCGTCTTCTATAATGACTACACCTCAGGCAGCAAAAACTACTTCGGCGCGGCCCCGAGCATCAACTGGATGAATCCGGTCTATACCGGCGCTCCCGCTTCGGTGCCGCTCTATTCCGACTCCCTGACGGACCAGAAGACCAGGGCGATCTATCTCCAGCAGGACTTCACCTTCTTCGACCGGCTGATTGTCAGCGCCGGCCTGCGCAACGACTGGATCGATACAACACAGACCAACCGGCTGCGCGGCACCTCGGCCAGCGGCGATATCAGCGAACTGACAAAGCGGATCGGCGTGTCCTACAAGGTCACCAACGAGATCGCACCCTATGTTAGCTATGCCGAATCGGTGGTTCCGGCATCTGGTCTGACGGTAGAGCCCGAACGCGGCGAGCAGATCGAACTCGGCGTGAAATATCGTCCGGACGCTTTCCCGGCTCTGTTCACCGCCTCGATCTACGATCTGAAGAAAAACAACATCACCGTCACCAGCCCGATCACCAGCCTGCCCACGACCATCGGCGAGGTGCGCGTGCGCGGTCTCGACCTCGAAGCCAAGGCGGAGGTGACCGACAATCTCAGCCTGACGGCCGCCTATTCCTATCTCGACGCGGAAATCACCGAAAACGGCACCGGCGGCAATGTCGGCAACCGGCCGCAATTCGTGCCCGAGCATCAGGCTTCACTGTGGGTCAACTACACGCTTGCAGGCAACGACCATTTCGGCGACATGACCTTCGGTCTCGGTGGCCGCTACACCGGCGCCTATTATTTCGACAATGCCAACAAGGTCGAAACCGGAAGCAGCGTGACCGTGGATGCGGCGTTCAGCTACAAGATTCAGGAAACCGCCTCGCTGGACGTCAATGTTTCCAACATCTTCAACGAAAAACACGTCTCTTATGGCGGGTTCGGCGCTGACTTCTACAATCCCGGCCGGGCGTTTTCCGTGACGTTGCGAAAGACGTGGTGAAAAGATATAGATTTCAAATTATTACAGGATAATCCTAATGCTTGGTGTCATCCTCGGGCTTGTCCCGAGGATCCAACCACGTATCGTAAAGTCACAAGGTCGCAGATCCTCGGGTCAAGCCCGAGGATGACGTCGAGCAAGGTTTGCGGACACGTCGGCGATTGCCTGTAGAAGGCAAAGGCCACCCCGTCAAAGCAGCCTGTGCAGCCGTCGCCAAGCCGCAGGCGTGTTACCCACGGACTGGCGGAATGCCTTGGTCAGATGGGCCTGATCGGAAAAGCCGAGCTGCGCGGCGATATCGGCCACGGTCAGATCACCTTCCAGCAGAAGTTTCTGGGCGACATTGATGCGCCGCTCCAGTTGCCATTGCAGCGGCGTCTTGCCGGTGGTCTGGCGAAATACGGTCGCGAACCAGCTTTCCGAAAGCCCGACAATATCGGCCATCTCGGCAACCGTCATACGGTCATCGCCGCGCTTTTCGACCTGGGCAAGAAGTTTGTTCAACTGCGCCTGCGTCAGCCTGCCATTGGCCTGCTCCGGCGAAGGCCCGGGAATATCCAGCAGGCCGGCAACGATGCTGCCGACGAGGCTTTCCGCATAGACCGCATGTTTCGAAGGCTCGGCCAGTTCATCGACAAGCAGGCCGGCGAGGGTCTCCACCGAGCCGATATCCTGTATTTCGACTGGACGGCGCAGCGCCGTCATCGCCGCGGAACTGCCAACGGAAGGTGACAGGAAACGCAACAGACGGTCCTTGTGGATATGCAAATTGAGATGCGAGAACCGATGGGTGGCGCTGCTGCTCGTCCACATCGGCACGCCGGCCGGCACATAAACCGCCCGTGTCATCGGCCGCGAATGGTTGGTGAACTCGCCGTTACGGTTGGACATGCGGATGCGTGAGGAGACATCGTTGAAAAAAATCATGATGCGCGGATCGGCAGCGAGATAATAACCCTTCGCCCCCATCTGGCTCTCCGCCTCCCAGAAAGCGCTGACCAGCCCGTCGAACTGGCGCCACTTCACCGGCGCAGTGACGCTGATCCCTTCCGTGTGCCAGGTCATGGAATGCCAGAAACTCAATGCGGGTACCGTCCGGTTGTCGGGTCTAGGTCGAGGGCTTGGAAAGACGCGCGTACCATGCCAGTCATCGCGCTCAGCCCCAATAACATGACTTATCAATTCATGTTAATAGCAAAGATCGTTATAAAGAGAAACATTCGCTGACGCGACAGCGCTGGAACCTCTGCCCGGGACGCCCGTTGAACTCCTGACAGGATGCAACAAGGGAGACCATCATGGACAGCAAGAAAGAACCGGGCAATTTCGCCGACAAGAAGCGTGAAGAGAAGGGTCATGGCGTCATCGTGGCCGGACCGGATGCGCATGAAAACGAAAAGAGCGGCAAGGCCCCCTCGGCAAAGGCCGAAAAATCCTCACCCGGCAAGCCGGCTTCGTCTGCAGCTCGGCGATAGGAAACGCGTGCGATTGCGGGGAGACTGGGGTTGATAAAGGTCCGGGAACCTCGCCTCGCTGTGTCGGAGTACATGGGCGGAGGCAGATGATGCACCCCACCAGTATTGGAAAAAACACCTCCCCGATCGCTCAGGGAGGTGCATTATCGCTGAACAGTCGGCCTTACAGCAGGTCGAAGCGGTCGGCGTTCATCACCTTCGTCCAGGCGGCGATGAAGTCACGCACGAATTTTTCCCTGCTGTCGTCCTGCGCATAGACTTCCGCATAGGCGCGCAGGATGGAGTTGGAGCCGATCACGAGATCGACGCGGGTCGCGGTATATTTCGTCGCTCCGGTCCTGCGGTCACGGATTTCATAGAGATTGTTGCCGGACGGGACCCAGGAATAGGCCATGTCCGTCAGCGTGGTGAAGAAGTCCGTCGTCAGCGCACCGGGCTTGTCGGTGAAGACGCCATGCGCCGCGCCGCCGTAATTGGCACCGATGACGCGCAGACCACCGATGAGAACGGTGAGTTCCGGCGCGGTGAGGCCGAGAAGCTGCGCCCGGTCGAGCAGCAGTTCTTCAGGGCTGACCACATAGTCCTTCTTGACCCAGTTGCGGAAACCATCCGCCAGTGGCTCGAGCGGCGCGAAGCTGTCGGCATCCGTCTGTTCGGCGGAAGCATCACCACGACCGGCCGCGAAGGGCACGGCGATATCGAAGCCGGCCGCCTTCGCAGCCTGCTCCACACCGTAATTGCCAGCAAGCACAATCACATCGGCGATGCTTGCGCCGGTTTCACGGGCAATCGGTTCCAGAACCGAGAGGACGCGGGAAAGACGGGCGGGCTCGTTGCCTTCCCAATCCTTCTGCGGTGCGAGGCGAATGCGTGCGCCATTGGCGCCGCCGCGCTTGTCCGAACCGCGGAAGGTGCGGGCGCTGTCCCATGCGGTCGAAACCAGATCGGCAGCGGAAAGACCGGAAGCGGCGATCTTCGCCTTGACGGCCGCGACATCGTAGCTTGTCGAGCCTGCCGGGATCGGATCCTGCCAGATCAGGTCTTCAGCCGGAACATCCGGGCCGATGTAACGGGACTTCGGGCCCATGTCGCGATGCGTCAGCTTGAACCAGGCGCGGGCAAAGACCTCGGAGAAATGGTCCTGATCGTCCTTGAACTTCAGCGAAATCTCGCGGTAGATCGGATCGACCTTCAGGGCCATGTCGGCATCGGTCATCATCGGAATGGTGCGGATCGAGGCATCCTCGACGTCGACAGGCTTGTCCTCTTCGGCGATGGTGATCGGCGCCCATTGCGATGCGCCGGCGGGGCTGTGCGTCAAAGTCCATTCATGCTTGAACAGCATGTCGAAGAAGCCGTTGTCCCACTTGGTCGGCTGGCTCGTCCACGCACCTTCGATGCCGGAAACCACCGTGTCGCGACCGATGCCGCGGCCCTTGGTATTGATCCAGCCAAGGCCCTGATATTCCGGGCCTGCGGCTTCCGGATCGGGGCTGAGGTTGGCGGCGCTGCCATTGCCGTGCGACTTGCCGATGGTGTGGCCGCCGGCAGTCAGCGCCACGGTTTCCTCGTCATCCATGCCCATGCGGGCGAAGGTCTCGCGCATCTGCGCCGCCGTGGCCAGCGGATCGGACTTGCCGTTCACACCTTCCGGATTGACGTAGATGAGGCCCATCTGCACGGCGGCAAGCGGGTTTTCCAGCGTCGCGGGCTTGGTCACGTCGCCGTAACGGCCGTCGCTCGGCGCCAGCCATTCCTTTTCGTCACCCCAATAGGTGTCCTTTTCCGGAGCCCAGATGTCTTCGCGGCCAAAGGCGAAGCCGAAGGTCTTCAGACCGGCGACGTCATAAGCGATGGTGCCGGCGAGCGCGATGAGGTCCGCCCAGGAAATCTTGTTGCCGTATTTCTTCTTGATCGGCCACAGCAGGCGGCGGCCCTTGTCGGTGTTGACATTGTCCGGCCAGGAATTGAGCGGGGCAAAACGCTGGTTGCCGGTGTTTGCACCGCCGCGACCATCCGTCACGCGGTAGGAACCCGCCGCATGCCAGGTAACACGCGCCATCATGCCCACATAGCTGCCCCAGTCGGCCGGCCACCAGTCCTGGCTGTCGGTCATCAGCGCACGCAGATCGGCTTTCAGCGCCTCGACGTCGAGCGTCTTCAGGGCTTCGCGATAGTTGAAGGAGGTGCCGAGCGGATTGGTCTTGGTGTCGTGCTGATGCAGTATGTCGAGGTTCAGCGCGTTCGGCCACCATTCGGTCACCGATTTACCCGAGGCCGTGTTGCCTCCATGCATGACAGGACACTTGCCAGCCGGTTTTGAAGTTGCGTCCATTTCGCCCTCCGATGGGTTTAGCAATTAAACGAATAATCAATTCGACATGTGCAGCGTGGGAGCCAGAGCCAGCGGCAAGTCATGGGAAGACCGTGCAGCGGCGCTGGTAACCTCTCACAGCTACAGCTTCTTTCTGTCATGAAGATGACTAACAGCCGGGTTCCATAATTTCCAATTGTATATTCTAAAGGCTGCGATATGCTGAGCTTATGATTGCGCTCTCCATGAAACATCTCCGTTATTTCGATGCGCTGGCCAAGATCGGCCATTTCGGCCGGGCGGCGGAGGCATGCGCCATTTCCCAACCGGCACTGTCTTTGCAGATCCGGGAGCTGGAGGAACTGATCGGCGCGCCGCTCGTCGAACGGAGCAGCCGCCAGATCCGGCTGACCGCGCTTGGCGAGGAATTCGCCGAACGCACCCGCTCGATATTGCGTTCGGTGGATGAGTTGCAGGATCTGGCGCGGGCGCGGCATGGGCCGCTCAGCGGCCGCCTGCGCATCGGCGTCATTCCCACCGTCGCACCCTATCTTTTACCACAGATTATCAAGACACTCACGCGGCATTATCCCGGGCTGGAAGCGCGCCCGCGCGAGGCGGTGACGCAGAAGCTCATCGAAGACCTTCTGGAAGCCCGGCTGGACATGGCGATCGTCGCTTTGCCCGTCTCGGAACCGGCGCTGGAGGAGGTTCCGCTGTTTTCCGAGGAATTCATTCTGGTGCGGCCGCTGGAGGATGCGGGCATGCCGGTGCCGAGCGCCGACAAGCTGGGTGAAATGCGGCTACTGCTCCTGGAAGAAGGCCATTGTTTCCGCAATCAGGCGCTCTCCTTCTGCAGCACGACAAATGCGCCGCCGCGCGTCCTGATGGAGGGCAGCTCGCTCTCCACCCTCGTGCAGATGGTCGGCGCGGGCATCGGCGTCACGCTCATTCCACAGATGGCCGTCGATATGGAAACACGCCAGTCCACCGTCTCGGTATTTCGGCTGGCGGAACCGCGCCCGTCGCGCACCATCGGCATGGTGTGGCGCAGGAGCAATCCGCTTTCGGCGCAGTTCGCCCATATTGCGGAGATCGTCCGCGAATGCGGCCTGCAGAAGCTCGGTCTTACGTCATAGAAGCTCGGCTCGGACTATCGCGCGTGCCGTAACGCGCGCGATCCTCAAATAGGCGCCCGGCCTTATCGCGATGCGGCTTTCGCGTGCCCGTCGGTCCATTCCGGCGGCGCGCCGAACTTGTCTGCCACCATGCCCTTCAAGCCGCGCGATCGGCCATAGGCATCGCACTCGGCATATTTCGGCTTTCCGCCCAGAGCCGACCGGATTCGGTGGCCGGAGGGAAGAGAGAGGTTCAGCCCGTCGGAGACCTTGCCTGTCACCAGAATGCGCGAGAAGTAGTTGGAGAAATCGGCGGCAAGCTCATAGGCATCCCCGATTTCCGACACGCGGGCATTGCCAGTGATGGAATTTGCGCCTTTGGACCAGACGGCTGCGGCGCGCTGAACGCCGGTGCTGTCCACCGCCTCCGCCTCGACAGCGAGGCCACCAAGCCCGAAAGGGAGACGCGGCACGCTGACCGGCAGGACGACGCTGCTGCCGAGCGTCACGGCCGTCGATACCCCGGCCATGGTCTTGTCGGTCGGCACGAGATCGGTGATGACCGTGCGCACGGTCATATCCGCCGGCTGGCCAAGCGCGGCGATCCGGTATTTGTCGCTGAGCGCCACGCAGATGGCCCGATCCAGCGCATTCGAAACAAGGACACGGTCCTTTTCCGATGTGACGCGCGATGAGGCCGCGAAGGAAAAGGTGGTCGGCACGATGGCAACGGTCTTGACCCCGGCCAGCCCGTTGGCGTCCACGAAGGTGCGCGATTTGGTGAACTTGCCCTTGGCCGGACTGAGCTGCGCATAGGAAGTCAGCGTACCACCCTCCTTGAGCGGCACGGAGGTGCAGCCGGACATGATGATGGCGAAAGGCAAGGTCGCGAAGGCGACACCGCGACTGCGGGACGCCTTGTGGCCGAAACCCCGGGGAAACAGTTTCCGCTGTTGTTGCACTGCACGTACTCCAGTTGGCATGGTTGATCCTGTGCCCCACACGGTACGACAGCGAAAATTGCGGCAACATTACAATTGCCCGCCGCTGAAACGGCGTGCAACGCACGATCAGAAACGTAGCCGGAAGGTACTTCCGAAGGCGCTGCTGTCCAGAAAGATTCGCCCGTTATGGTTGGCGACGATCTGCTTGACGAGGCTGAGGCCAAGCCCAGCCCCGGTGCTGCGCGGCGTGACGCGGTAAAAAGGTTCGAAAATCCGTTCCCGCTGGTCTTCGGCTATGCCCTGCCCCTCATCGGAAATCGCGATCTCGCCACTCGCGAGAACCGAGACGTGGATCGTCCCCCTGTTTCCGCCATGATCAATGGCGTTGCGCACGATGTTGCTGATGGCGCGCGGCAGGGTGAAGGGATTGCCCAGTAATTCATAATGCGCGATCTGCGTTTCGAAGGAGATATCGTAGCCCGCCGAAAGCGCGAGCGGGGCGAGATCGGCAACGACGGTGCGAGCCGTCTCGACGAGGTCCACCGTTTCGCGCCGGTCGTTTACCTGATCGTTTCGCTCGAAGGCGAGAAGCTGTTCGGTGGTTTCCCCAAGCCGCGCGACATCCTCCATCAGACGCTGCTGCTCCGGCCCCGGCAGGCCCTCTATCCGGGTCTGCATGATCGCAATCGGCGTTCTCAGCTCATGCGCCGCATCGATGAGAAAACGCTGCCGCGCCCGAAACTGGCCTTCAAGCCGTTCGAGAATGCTGTTGAAGGCAAGAATCAGCGGAACCACCTCCCGCGGCACGTCCTCGACGGGAAGCCTTGCACCCGGCCGGCGCGGATCGATCTCGGGCGCCTTTTTGACGACGGAACTGAGGCCGGAAAGCGCCTGGTGCACGATGCGGGGAATGGAGAAGAATACGGCTGGCAGGATGACAGCCAGCAGGGGAACGTAAATCTTGTATGTTCCGGCCAGAAGCGTCAGAAACTGCCCGCTTATATATGTGGTCCCGCCGAACATGACCCTTACGGGGCCCCACTTCGTCTCCATGCTTTCAACCAGGGCGACCTCGGTGATGCCCTTGCCCCCGCGAATATCGGCATCCGTCATCAGATGCAGATACCGCGACAATTCCTGATAAACGGCCGGCACGGCGCCATAGGTCGCCACCTGCCCATCCAGCGTGGAAGCCACGAACCAGAGCGTTGAATTCTCCGCCTTGAGCGCCCGCAGTGCCGGGCCTTCGGTGACGACCAGTCCCTTTTGCGGATCGAGCGAAAGCGACTCATCGAGTGTCGGCGACAGGTCGTCCCAGAGCGCGATATTGGGCGAAAGCATCGTCACGCCGTAAAAGCAGAGACCGATGATGACCACGGCAATCATGGAGGAAACCACGACGCTGAGCTGCCAGCTCAGTTTCCACCACAAGGACGGGTTGGAGGCCTGCACTTTCATGTCTCCTCCTTGAGCAGATAACCGATGCCGCGAATATTGTGCACGCCGACCCCGGCGGAAGCATCGAGCAGGCGTTTTCGCAGCCGCGATATATGCGCGTCTAGCGCATTGGACTGGATCTCCTCCTCGTAATTGTAGACGGCCGCCTCAAGCGTGGAGCGCAGCACGGATTTGCCCTTGCGTTTCGCCAGCGCAATCAGAACCGCAAGCTCGCGCCTTGGCAGATCGAAGGGAACGGAATTGATCGTGACGCTGAAATGAAGCGGATCGATAACGATGCGGCCCGCGGTGATCTCGGCCGGCGCAAGGTTTGCCGGCCTTCTCAGAACCGCACGTACCCGAGCCAGCAACTCACCGACGAGAAACGGCTTGCCGAGATAATCGTCGGCGCCGCCATCCAGTCCGGCAATGCGGTCTTCCGGTTCGTTCATTGCCGTCAGCAGGATGATCGGCGTGTCGATGCCGGCGTGGCGCAGCTGCGGAATGAAGGCAAGTCCCTCCCCGTCCGGCAGGCGGCGATCAAGCAGGATGGCGTCATAGACATGCTGGCGCGTCAGCTCCACCGCATCGCCGAGCCACATCGTATGGTCGATGACGATGCCCTGCCTGCCGAGCGTCGCCGTCAGCGCATCCGCCATTTCCTTTTCATCTTCGATCAACAGAAGTCTCATGCGTCACCGTTCCTTCGCCTCCCTTGTCTGCCAGCAAGGTTGCGGCAGTATTGCGGCGAAGAAGACGCCAGAGCATTTCCAACCCGGCGCATAACGGTTTCCCCTCCGAAAAAGGCTTAAAAACAGGGCGATAGAGCATCAGACATTGCTGTTTAAGCAGGTGTGTTCGCAGGGGTAATGCTGCTGCAATTATGGACGCCTATCCAGATGCCATGCGCCTCAAGAGAGGCAATGCGACCGCCTGAGCTGCGGTCCGGTATGGAAAGGATTTCAGCATGTGGGTGAAGAGAACCATCAAGGCGGGAATCGCGCTTGCAGGTTGCGTTCTCGTTGTCACCGCTCTCGATCCGGCGCGCGGCAGCGTCGATGCGAATGAGCGTGTCAAAGGCATCGTGAACGGGCTCGTCGAGACTGCCGCGATGAGCCCCGCAGGTACTCCGTTCGAACTGACGTCCGGAGAAACGGCGAAGATCGGCGCGCGCCCGATGGTGGAGCGGCTTGGCGTCAGCGGCGAACTTCAGCCGATCACCCGCGTGGTGATCCGCGCCCGTGAAGCCGGCAAGATCGTCGAGATGAATGTCCGCGATGGAGATGCGGTGCAGGCGGGCAAGCTGCTCGTGCGTTTCGAAACCGACGAGTTGCAATCGACACTGCTGCTGCGGCAGAGCGACCGGGACGCGGCCGAAGCCGAGCTGATGCTGGCGATGCAGGCGCTGACGAGAACCGAACAGCTTGCCCTGAAAAACATCGCTTCGGCAGAACAGCTCGACAAGGCGAAAAGCGACGTCGCGGTGAAGACGGCAAGGCTCCAGAGCCTTTCGGCGCAGGCGGATATCGCACGCCTGGCGCTTCGCAATGCCGAAATCCACGCGCCCTTCAGCGGCACCGTCACCCGGCGACTGGCCGAGGCGGGATCGCGCGTCGGTGCGGATGGCGAACTTCTCACGCTGGTCGATACCAATGTGCTGGAGGCGAAGGTACTTGTCGCCACGCGCGATGTTCCGCGCGTCGCCCGCGGCCAGACGGCGGAACTGGAGATTGACGGCCTTGGCGGCCAGATCGTCAAGGGCACGGTCGAGCGCATCAGCCCTGTTGCCGAAGACGGCACACGCGTCGTTGCCGTCTATGTCAGGCTTGCCAATCGTGATGGGCAATTGTGGGGTGGAATGTTCGCCAGCGGAAATATTCTGCTGCGCGAAAAAAGCGATGCGCTCGTCGTTCCCGCGATTGCTTTGCGCAAGGATGAAACGGGTTACCATGTGCTCAAGGTGCAGGACGGTTATCTGCGCCGCCAGACGGTCGCCGTGGGGCCACGCTGGAACGGCGGCAGCCTGATCGAGATTGCCGCCGGACTGACAGATGGCGAGACGATCCTGACCGCGCCGCTTCCCGAACTGCGGCCCGACATGGCCGTCACCATCGACAAGGCCGGCTGACATGTTCTTGACCCGCATATCCGTTACCCATCCCGTTTTCGCCACCATGATGATGGTGGCGCTTCTGGTCATGGGCGCCTTCTCGATGCAGCGGCTCGGGCTGGACCAATATCCCAATGTCGACGTTCCCGTGGTGGTGGTCATCACCGCTTATCCCGGCGCTACGCCGGAGACGGTGGAAACCGAGGTGACACGCCCGGTCGAGGACGCGCTGAACGCCATTGGCGGCCTCGATGAGGTCACGTCCACCTCCTATGAGGGGCGCTCCGTCGTCGTCGCGAAATTCAAGCTCGAGGTGCGAAGTTCGGCCGCCGCGCAGGAGGTCCGCGACAAGATCGCCGCCATCGAGGCGGATTTTCCGGAAGACGCCAAAAAGCCCGTTATATCGAGGTTCGACCCCGCCGCCGAGCCGGTCCTGTCGATTGCCATCAGTTCGACATCGCTCGATGTGCCCGCACTCACCACCCTTGCCGACCAGAGGGTGGTGCGACAATTGACGACCGTTGCCGGTGTCGGCCAGGCAACGCTGGTTGGCGCCCGCAAACGGCAGATCGATGTGACAATCGACGAAACGCGCATGCGCGCCCTTGAGATCGGCATCAACGAGGTGGTGAATGCGCTGCGCACCGGCAACAGCAACAGCCCGGCCGGAAGCGTCGTCGATCCCGTCTCCGAACGCACGATCCAGGTGCAGGGGCGTATCCAGGAGCCGCAGGCGCTGCTGGACATGGTCGTGGCAAGACGCGGCGGCGCGGCCATTGCGCTTCGCGATGTCGCCACGCTTTCCGAAGGGGCAGCCGATGCCGAAAACCGCGCTCTCTATAATGGCCAGACGGCCTTGGCGATCGACATCGTCAAGGTTCAGGACGCCAATACGGTTCAGGTCGCGACGGATGTGAAGAAGCGCCTCGATGCGCTCAATGCCGAACTTGCCCCGCAGAACGTACATCTGCGCATCGTCACGGACTCATCGATACCCATCCGCGAATCCGTCAATCAGGTACAGACGACGCTGATCGAAGGTGCGGCGCTCGCCGTCGCCATCGTCTTCCTGTTTCTCAATTCCTGGCGCAGCACGGTCATCACCGGCCTGACATTGCCGATCGCAATCATCGGCACGCTCGCGGTGATCGATTTCCTCGGCTTCACGCTCAATACGCTCAGCCTGCTGGCGCTGACGCTTTCCATCGGCATTCTCGTGGATGACGCCATCGTGGTGCGCGAAAACATCACCCGCCATCTTCACATGGGTAAATCGCACCTGCGCGCAGCCCTCGACGGCACCGGCGAAATCGGGCTTGCGGTGATCGCGACGACGGCGACCATCGTGGCGGTCTTCCTGCCGGTCGCATTCATGGATGGTATTGTCGGCCGGTTTTTCTACGAATTCGGCGTCACCGTCTCCGCCGCCGTGCTGATCTCGCTTTTCGTCGCCTTCACGCTCGATCCGATGCTCTCGAGCGTCTGGTACGATCCGGATGCCCAGCCCGATGCGAAGCGCGGGCCGATAGGCCGCCTGATTGCCCGTTTCGACCGTGGCTTCGAATGGATGGCCGGGCAATATCGCCGTGCCATCGGCTGGACCCTGCGGCACCGGCTCGTCACCCTGCTTGCCACATCAGGCGTCTTTATCGGCAGCCTGTTCATGGTGCCTTTGGTCGGCACGGAATTCGTTCCCGATACGGATGAGGGCCGTTTCCAGGTCAACATTACCGCGCCGGTCGGCTCCTCGCTGGATTATACGACAACCAAGGTGCGGCAGGTCGAGAAGGCGCTGAGGGAATTTCCGGAGGTCGAGACGCTTTATTCCACCGTCAATACCGGTGGCGCCGCCGGCAAGCATCGGGCCGCCATATTGGTGGGGCTGGTGCCGCTCGATATGCGGAGCCGAACCCCGCCCTCCCTTGCCGAACCGATCCGCAAACGCCTGTCGGCCATACCCGGCATAGAGGTCACGATCCTGCAGAACGGCCTTGGCGGCGGCGAAAGCCCGGTGCAGCTGAGCATCCTCGGCGACGACCGGGCGATCCTCGAAAGGATCGCCGCCGCTCTGGTCGAAGACATGCGAAAAATCCCCGGCCTCGTGGATGTGACCTCCAGCGCCAGGGATGTGACCTCCATTCTTTCGGTACGCCTGAAGCCTGCGGCAGCCAGCGATCTCGGCATTGCCCGCTCCGATCTTGCAACAGCGCTCTCGCCCCTTATCGGCGGCGAGGATGTGTCGAAATGGACGGATGCGGACGGCAACAGCTACGATATCGTCATCCGCCTGCCCGCCGAGCGGCGGTCCGACGTGGCAAGTCTCAGTGCGTTGATGATCGCGACCGGCCGCACGGCCGCGAGTGGTGCGCCGCTGATGGTGCGTCTCGATCAGGTTGCCGATATCGGCATCATGCCGGCTCCCGCCGAAATCCGCCGCATCGACAATCGCCGCGAGATACTGGTTTCGGCCAATATCGCCGGCCGCACGCTTGGCGACGTGACGGAGACGCTGCAGGGGCTGACCGCCGGTCTCGACCTGCCGAACGGCTATCGCATCCGCTTCGGCGGTGACGCCGAAACCATGCAGGAAACCATCGGCCACATGGTCACGGCGCTTACCATGGCCGTCATCTTCATCTACATCGTGCTCGCCTCGCAATTCGGCAGCTTCATGCAACCGCTCGCCATCATGGCGTCGCTGCCGCTGTCGCTTGTCGGCGTCCTTCTGGGCCTCATGGTGGCCGGCAGCACGATCAACATGTTCTCGCTGATCGGCTTCATCATGCTGATGGGCCTCGTGACCAAAAACGGCATCCTGCTGGTCGATTTCGCCAATCGCGAGCGACGGCGGGGGCTTTCGCTGAACGAGGCGCTGGAAAATGCCGGCGTCATCCGCTTCCGTCCGATCATCATGACGACGCTTGCGATGATCTTCGGCATGATCCCGCTCGGTCTGGCCGTTGGAGGAGGCGGCGCGCAGCGTGCGCCGATGGCCCATGCGGTGGTTGGCGGCCTCATCAGTTCCACGCTGCTGACCCTGATCGTGGTGCCGACCATCCTCTCCTATATGGACAGCATCAGCAGGCGTTTCGCCCGCCTGTTGCCGAAAGCGCCGGATGAAACCGGGCATTCTAACCATCAGGCGCAACCTTCCCGAAAGCAGCCGGCCTGAAAGGGCCGGCTGGACATCAATCCAGCCAGACAACGGGAAGGCGTCACCAAATTCCTCTCATTCAGGATGACGCGCCTGTCGTCACCGTAGCAGAAGAATGGCAGCCGGGCCTGCCAGAAGCACCATGAGCGCGATGATGGGATGGAGATAACGCAACAGGCAGCGGGGAACGGGACGAGGTAAATTCATGCAACGGCTCCTGACGACAATCATCAGGCAAGGTTGGGCATGGCCTGTTGCGACAGCATTACAGTTCTGGCCGCAAAAATGCCGGCCACATGCGGTTACGGTTTTTCACCGCTCTGGCGCTTCTTTTTGCCCTTCGGGCGAAAATCGACAAGAAGCGACTTCAGTTCGATATCGCGAACGCGCCGTGCCGCCTCATCCGGGCGCACCCATTCCACCAGGCGTTCACCGCGTTCCTTGAAACTGGTTTCCGCCGCCGTCACCTCTATCTGGAATACATCGACCATGCAGGGAACGACATCGCCATTGTCGAGCATCTTGAGATAGGTATAGCGGCCGACCGCATCCTTTTTCACCCGCCCGCGCACGCCCGCCTCCTCCCACGCTTCGATCGCCGCCGCCTCGTGCGGCTTCTTGCGTTTCATCGGCCAGCCGCGCGGAATGATCCAGCGTGCGCTGGTGCGGGAGGTGACGAGGAGGATTTCGACATCCTCGCCATTGCCGGCATAACGGAAACAGAGCGCGGCATATTGCTGCCGGAAAGCGCCGGTGAAGAGCTTTTCGGGAACCGCAGCGAGCTGCTGGAGCAATATCAGTGCACGAGCCGGGCGGGTTTTCCGGCTTTTCTTGGTGGGTTTCATATCCGTTGATAGTGCTGATTTTCCGGGTTGCATCAATGCCCTGCGTGCATTTATGACAGTTTTATGACAATCACCCCCAACAACTAATAAAGCGCCATTGAGGGCCAATTCGCATGATGAGTATTTTTCGCAAGCTGATGCCGCGCGAGGACCGTTTCTTCGACATGTTCAGCAAACATTCCGAAACCGTCATCAAAGCGGCCGAGGCCCTTGATCAACTTTTGAGCGGCGTCGACGTCGAGAAGAACTGCGACCTCATCGTCGCGCTGGAACATCAGGCCGACGACATCACCCGCGAGGTGCTGCTCGCGGTCCGGCGCAGCTTCATCACCCCCTTCGACCGCGGCGACATCAAGGATCTCATCCAGTCGATGGATGACGCCATCGACATGATGCACAAGACCGTCAAGACCATCCGCCTTTTCGAGCAGACGGAATTCGATCCGCTGATGAAGGAAATGGGTCATGAGATCGTGCGTGCTGCCGGCCTGATTGCGGAAGCCATTCCGCTTCTCAACAAGGTCGGCACAAATGCGCATCGCCTGTCATCCATTGCCGAAGAGGTAACCCGCGTCGAAGGCCGCTCGGATGAACTTCACGACCTCGGCCTCAAGGACCTCTTCCGCCGCCATGGTGCAAGCGGCAATGCCATGGCCTATATGATCGGCAGCGAGATCTATGGCGAACTCGAAAAGGTCGTCGACCGCTTCGAGGACGTGGCCAACGAGATCAGCGGCATCGTGATCGAGAACGTCTGATGGATGTCGCGCTTGCCCTGCCGCTGCTGGTCGGCCTTATCGCCATCGCGCTGTTCTTCGATTTTCTGAACGGTTTGCACGACGCCGCAAATTCCATCGCCACCATCGTTTCCACCCGTGTGCTGCGCCCGCAATATGCGGTCGCCTGGGCGGCCTTCTTCAACTTCATCGCCTTCCTGTTCTTTGGCCTGCATGTGGCCGAAACGCTCGGCACCGGCATCATCGATCCGGCGATCGTGTCGCCGCAGGTGATCTTCGCGGCGCTGATCGGCGCCATCGTCTGGAACATCGTCACCTGGATTTTTGGCATTCCCTCCAGCTCGTCGCACGCGCTGATCGGCGGGCTCGTCGGTGCGGGATTTGCGAAGGTGGGTTTCAATTCCATCGTCTGGTCGGGTCTGCTGAAGACCGTGGGCGCCATCTTCATGTCGCCGGCCATCGGCTTTTTCCTTGCCCTGCTTCTGGTGCTCACCGTCTCCTGGCTGTTCGTGCGGCAGACGCCCTTTGCGGTCGACCGCACCTTCCGCGTCATGCAGTTCATCTCCGCCTCGCTTTATTCGCTGGGACACGGCGGCAACGACGCGCAGAAGACCATGGGCATCATTGCCGTGCTGCTCTTCAGCCAGGGGCATCTCGGCGAGAGCTTCTACGTGCCCTTCTGGGTGGTGATTTCCTGCCAGTCGGCCATGGCGCTCGGCACGCTGTTCGGCGGCTGGCGCATCGTGCATACGATGGGGTCTAAGATCACCCGGCTGAACCCGATGCAGGGTTTCTGCGCCGAAACCGGCGGTGCGCTGACGCTGTTCGGTGCGACATGGCTCGGCATTCCGGTCTCCACCACCCACACGATCACCGGCGCCATCGTCGGCGTCGGCGCGGCCCGTCGCGTCTCGGCGGTGCGCTGGGGCCTTGCCGGCAATATCGTCATCGCCTGGATCGTAACCATGCCGGCGGCTGCACTGATCTCGGCTGCGGTTTACGGGCTGACGTCGCTGTTCGGCTGACAGCGCCATCCCTGCCCCGATTTGCCGCTCCTCCCGGAACAAAAGCCACCTCGCGGCTGTTGTTCCGGGAGACCAATGCGGAATCGCGGACATGGCACGGCAGGTTTTCTGGAAAGGTTATCTGAAGCTGTCGCTGGTGACAGCCTCCGTCTCGCTGACACCCGCGACGACGGAAGGCAACAGATATACCTTCCACATCCTCAATCGCAAAACCGGCAACCGCGTCGAAAGCCGCTACGTCGACAGCATCACCCACAGGCCGGTCGCCGCCAAGAACCAGGTAAAAGGTTTTCCCCGCGCCGAGGACGATTACGTTCTGCTGGAGGATGACGAGATCGATGCGGTGGCGCTGGAAAGCACCCGCACCATCGATATCAAGACCTTCGTGCCGAAAGGATCGATCGACTGGATCTGGTACGACCGCCCGCATTTTCTGCGCCCGGAAGACAAGATCGGCACCGAAGCCTTCAGCGTCATTCGCGAAGCCATGAAGGCGAACGATGTTTTCGGCATCGCGCGTCTGGTGATCTATCGCCGCGAAAGGGCGGTCCTTCTCGAACCTTCAGGCAAGGGCATCATCCTGTGGACGCTGCATTATGGCGAGGAGGTGCGCGAAAGCATCGACGCGCTGGAGCCGAAGATGAAAATCGACCGGCCGCTGCTGGAAGCCATGGAAAAACGCATCGGCAAACAGGTGACGGGTTGGAAGCCGGCTTTGGTGCAGGACCCCATTCAGAAAAAGATCAAGTCCCTGTTGAAGACCAAGGGCGAGGAGCTCTCCTCCTCGAAAAAGAAAACCGCCACGAAGGCCCGCGCCGGCGGCAATGTCATCAACATCATGGATGCCCTGAAGAAAAGCCTTGCTTCCGAAAAGAGAAACTGAGGCTCTATGCCTTCAGCGGGCCTTTTTCGGCAGCGGCTCGGCGGCGGCAAAAAATCCATCCCACGGGTCTTTCTTCAACGCGGCAAGACGTGCGCCGATATTGTTGACGGTGAAATGCGCCGGGCCGATCTCCGTGGTGAGTTCCGACCATTCGAGCGGCGCTGAAATGGCCGCGCCCGGCCGGGCGCGTGTCGAATAGGCCGCAACCGCGGTATTGCCCCTGCCGTTGCGCAGATAGTCGATGAAAATGCGGCCCTGCCGTTTCGCCTTGGTGGCAACCGAGAGATATTTCTCCGGTTCGGCTTTCGACATATCCGCCGCCATGGCCTTGGCGAAGGCCTTGACCGGAGCCCAGCCCGCCTGCGGTTTCAACGGTGCGACGACATGCAGGCCCTTGCCGCCGGAGGTTTTGACGAAAGCGGCAAGCCCGGCCGCCTCGAAACGCCGCTTCAGTTCCAGCGCCGCTTCGATCACCTCTTGCCAAGCCACATCCTCGCCGGGGTCGATATCCATGGTGATCATGTCGGGCTTTTCCCAATTGGCGGTTGTCGCACCCCATGGGTGGATTTCAAGCGCGGCGGATTGTACGAGCGCCATCAGGCCATCGAAATCGGTGATGCGGATCAGCGGCTCGCCGCCCTTGTCCTTGGGATCGTTGATTTGCTCGACGGCCTTGTTGATGCCGCGCCAGGCATGTTTCTGGAAGAAACGTTGTCCCTCGATCCCTTCCGGGCAGCGTAGGAGCGCCAGCGGCCGGTTGACGACAAAGGGCGCCATTTGCCGCCAGACCTGCGCATAATAATCGGCAAGCCCCTCCTTCGTCACGCCATCGTCAGGCCAATAAAGCCGGTCCGGATGGGTGAACTTGATCTTCGATTGCGGCGCCTTGGTATCGGACACGGCCTTCTCCTCGCGTTCGATTTCTCCTGCGGGCTTGTCCTCGCGCAGCCCCCGGAAGGAGGCATGGCGCAGATTGCCATCTGCGGACCATGCCCGGAACTCCACTTCCGCCACCAGTTCCGGCTTCACGAAATGAAGATCGCGGCGGGCAAGCGCGGTGAGCTTGTCGGTGAACGGGCTCTCCTTCAGGTCCAGCGGCTTTAGCTGGCCAAGCAGCATCTCCGCCACTTCGCCCGTAAAACCGGTCCCGACACGCCCGACATGGCGCAGCTTGCCGTTGTCATAAACGCCAAGCGCCAGCGATCCGATGGCATGGTCCGATGCCGAGGAGACGGTATAACCGCCGATGACGAATTCCTGCCGCAGCGAACATTTGGATTTCACCCAATCGCCCTTGCGGCCGGAAACATATTTGCTGTTCTTGACCTTGGAAATGACGCCCTCGAGGCTGAGCCGGCAGGCATGGTCCAGAACAAGCGCGCCGCTTTCCTCGAAATGCTGGCTGTAACGGAGATGGGGATCGCCCGCCGGCAACAGCTTTTCCAGCAGCGCTTTTCTCTCGCTCAATGCCGCACCGCGCAGATCGCTGCCATCGAGATGGAGAAGATCGAAGGCGTAGAATACAAAGCGGTCGCTGCGTCCTTCGCTCAGATCCTGCTGCAAGGCGGAGAAATCGGAGGCGCCGTTATCGCGTTCGACGACGATTTCCCCATCGATCAATACCGTTTCCACCGGCAGCGCCGTGAGTGCTCCCGTCACGGCCCTGCCGAATTTCTCCGTCCAGTCCAGCCCGCTGCGGGTCAGCAGTTGAAGCTTGCCCTGATCGACGCGCGCCTGCAGACGATAGCCGTCGAATTTGATTTCATGCAGCCAGCGAGAACCATCCGGCGGTTTCGGCTTGAGCGTGGCGAGCGCCGGCGGCACGAAGGATGGCATGGCCAGTTTGCGTGCGCCTTTGGGCAGCGCATGCGCCTGTTTCCTGCCGGAGGCAGACGCAACCGCCTTTTTCGATACCGTTTTGGAGTTCCAGGTATCCTTCGGTTTGGCTGCGACGTCCTCGACGCTGCGCCCGGTCTTTACGGATTCCGGCCGTTCCTCGAGAATATCCGCACCCCCCTTATGCCGCGCCTCCTCGTCATCGCCCTTGATGAGCAGCCAGTTTTCCCGGCTTTCTCCAGGCTTTCCATGCATGCGCACCAGATGCCAGCGGCCTTTGAGCTTTTCGCCGTCCAGTTCGAATTCAAGATGGCCCTTGCGATAAGCTTTCCGGGCGTCGCCGATCGGCTGCCAGGTGCCGCGATCCCAGACAATCACGGTGCCGCCGCCATATTGCCCTTTCGGAATGACGCCCTCGAAATCGCCATAGCTCAGCGGATGGTCCTCGACATGCACGGCAAGGCGCTTGTCCTCGGGGTCGAGGCTCGGGCCGCGCGTCACCGCCCAGCTTTTCAGCACTCCGTCCATTTCCAGGCGAAAATCGTAATGCAGACGCCGGGCATCGTGTTTCTGGATCACAAAGCTCGACCCCTGCTGTTCGGCCTTCGCCCCTTTGGGCTCCGGTGTCCTGTCGAAACTGCGCTTGGCGTTGTAGGTCTGCAATCCCATCGATCAGCTCGCTTTCCGCGGGGCCTTGCGGCCTGCTGCCGCCGCCTTTTTCCCGGCTCCGGCCCCGGCGCTGCGGCGCAGGGCCTCCTTGAGATCGATGATATTGTCTTCCCGGTGCGGCGGCTGTTTTGCGATTTCCCGGCCCTCGATCTTGGCTTTCACCAGCTCCGCCAGCGCATCGTTGTATCGGTCGCTATAGTCCGCCGGATCGAAGGTACCGGCGCGCTTTTCGATGATGTGGCCGGCAAGCTCCAGCATTTCCTCGTCAAACTCGATGTCCGGGATCGACTTGAAGACGGTGGTCTGAGAGCGAACCTCATAACTGAAATTCAGCGTCGTCGCGACGAGAGCCTTGCCGCTGGGGCGGATCAGGAGAACGCGGTTGCGGCGGAAAAGCACGGCTTCGCCAAGCGCTGCGACATTCTCGTCCTCCATTGCCCTTGCCAGAAGCGTCAATGCCTCCCCGCCCTCCTCCGCAGTCGGCGCAAGATAATAGGACTTGTCGAAATAGAGCTTGTCGATCTCGTCACAGGGCAGAAAGTGTTTGACGCGGATGACCTTGTCGCTTTCCGGCATCAGTTTCGCGATCTCATCTCCCTCGATGACGATATGATCGCCATTGTCGAGTTCGTATCCCTTGACCTGATCTTCGCGAAGAACCGGATCGCCGGTATCGCTATCGACATATTGCCGCTCGACGCGGTGGCCGGTCTTGCGGTTGACGATATTGAAGGAGATTTTCTCCGCCGAAGTCAGTGCGGAATAAAGGCCGACTTCGCAGTTGAAATCGGCAAAGGTCAGATGGCCTCTCCAGCTCGCTCTCCGGTTCATGTCCGTCGTCCCTCGTCATCGTTGCGGGAGGACATTTCTCCGCCTCGGCCCTTGGCCAGAATGCGCTCGATGGCGGGCACGTCCGCCTCCGCCAGAACCGGCACCGGGTCGGACGCCATGGCTTCCAGCACCTCCGGCGACAGCCCGCCATTGCGGATGACCCATTCCATGGCCTCGCGGGTCTGCCGCTCCGCCTTCAACTGCGCATAAAGCGCCAGTATCAGCCGGTCGCGGACATCGAAGCTCTTCAAGTCTTTGTCAGAATGTTCTGCCTGCCGTTTCATGTCGATATCCTGAGAGGCCCGTCCGGCGTTGGCATACCGCCCCCGGTCGGGATGACAGCGGCATGGACGCGCCACACGCTAGCCTAACGATCTGCCTTGGCTCTCGTTCCATCGGACATGGGAAAGGAAAGCGACGGCACCATTGTGCCGCCGCATCTTTTATCAAACGGAATGTTTCTTCCGGGTGGCGGCGCTGACGATTTGGGCGGGCGCGACATCCGGTTTGCCGAAGAGATAACCCTGCGCCTGCGCGCAGCCCTCGTCGACCACCATGCGGTATTGCGCATCCGTCTCAATCCCCTCCGCCGTCACCGGCAGATCGAGGCTGCGGCCAAGGCCGATCACCGCGCGCACGATGGCGCGGGCATTGTCATCGTCGCTCATGGCGGCGATGAAGCTGCGGTCGATCTTGATCTTGTCGAAGGGGAAGCTCTGCAGGTTGCTGAGCGAGGAATAACCCGTGCCGAAATCGTCCATGACAATGGCGACACCGAGCGCCTTCAACTGGTTGAGGATGATCAATGTCGCCTTGCGGTCCTTCAGAAGCGCGGCCTCCGTGATTTCCAGCTCCAGCCGGCTCGGCGAAAGCCCGGTCTGCATCAGGACGGTGCAGACCACATGGCCGAGATTGGCCAGCGAAAACTGCAATGGCGAAACATTCACCGCGATCTTCAGATGCGGCGCCCAGCCGGCCGCCTGACGGCAGGCCTCGCGCAGCACCCATTCGCCGAGCGAGATGATGATGCCGCTCTCCTCGGCAATCGGAATGAAGACATCCGGCGGCACGACGCCCCTTGTCGGATGCTGCCAGCGCACCAGCGCCTCGTAACCGACGACCTGGCCGCATTCGACCGAAAGGACCGGCTGATAATTCAAGAGCAGTTCGTTGCGATTGATCGCGAGCCGCAGATCCGTCTCAAGCTGGCGGCGTTCGCGCGCCTCCTGATCCATCACCGGGTCGTAGAAGGCCAATATGCCGCGCCCGCCCATCTTGGCGCGGTAAAGCGCCAGATCGGCGGCATGCATGATGCTTTCATGGTCCTTCCCGTCCCGCGGGAAGACGGCGATGCCGATGCTGACGCCGACGGAGGTCGGGTCGTTGGCGACATTCATCTTCAATGCGAACGTGCCAAGGATCGTCTCGGCCAGCAGGCGCGCCTCTTCCGCTTTGGTGTGCCGGGCGGTCAGGATGACGAATTCATCGCCGCCGAGACGGGCGACCACATCGCCTGCCCTTGCGCATTCATCGAGAATGGCGGCGACCTTTTTCAGGACGCGGTCACCTTCGGCATGGCCGAATATGTCGTTGACCGCCTTGAACCGGTCGAGATCGAGCGCCAGCAGCGCGAATTCGTCCTCCTCGTCGCAATGTTCGATCTGCTGGTGCAGGCGGGTCTGGAACATGGTGCGGTTGGAAAGGCCCGTCAGGACGTCGTGACGGGCGAGATATTCGATTTCCCGCTGTGCTTCCCGCTTTTCCGTCAGGTCGCGAATGGCCATTACCTCGCAGGGGCGACCGCGATATTCGATCGTGCGCACGCCGAGTTCGAATATCTGCGCCTGCCCGGCGCGCTCGCGAACCGCCTCCACCGGTGTATGGCGTGGCAGATAGGCGGGTTGCCCGTCGATGGCCTTGAAGAGATCGTCGGGGTTCTGACCGAGCAGCGATGCTTCCTCCCGGCCCAGAAGGCCGGCAAAACGGGTGTTCAGTTCCACGATCCGCCCATCGCGAACGACGGCGAGGCCATCGAGCGTCGCATCCACGAGCCCCTTGAGATCGACAAGGTAACGATCCACCAGAGCGGCGGCGGCGGTGGTGGACAGGATGAGGAAGGTCACGCCGGAAATGGCGCAGATCATGATCAGCCGGGCGACATTGTCGGGATCAGGCCCCGATACGGACGGATCCGGCGAAAGCACCGTGGCCGACATGGTCGTGAAATGCAGCGCGCAGATCGCGAAAATCGCCGATCCGGCGGGTGCTGCGATGCGCTGCCAGGAGCCGAGGCGGCGAAAAAGGAAAAAGGCGAGGAGAAAAGACACCCAGGCCACCGCAAAACCGCCCAGTACGGGTCCCCAGCGATAGCTGATCGTGGCGGCGACATCCATTCCCGCCATGCCGACGAAATGCATGACGGCAACCGAGAGCGTGACCAGCGTGCCGACGAGAACAGAGCTGTAAGCAGCCTGCGAGCGGGCCGTAAGCGCCAGCCAGAAACCGATAACGGCGAGAACCGCCGAAAGGGCGGTGAAGGAGAAATCATAACCGATCGGAACCGCGCCCTTATAGGCGAGCATGGCGACGAAATGCGTGGCCCAGACGCTCAATCCCCCGGCAAAGGCGGCAACCAGCACCCAATAGGGCTTGCGGCCAGCCGGACTTTCCTCCGCACGCAATAAAAGATGAAAAAAAGCAAACATGCCAAGCAGGCAGATAACAGCCGCAAGAAGCACGACCGCCCGGTCGTGTTGTACGACAACGCATTCCAGAACCGTGAACATGACGCACTCTCCCAGCCTCTGAAGAACCGCTCACGGTGGCACTATGGGAGTGGTTTATTTATAAATCTCTAATGCAACTATTGATAATTGCGTCAATATTTTTTCGCGCATAAAAAACAGGCCGGAACGGCGTGCCAAGCTGTAACACTTTCGGCAAACCGGCCCGGCAAAATGATCGGCCGAGGCTTTTTATTTCCAGCTTCGATAATCCGCCGCGGTGCATCCGAAGGGCGCCGGACCGTCGGAGAAGCGCTCCTGCAGACGGGCGCAACCCCACTCATTGAGGGCTGCCGGCAGCATGTTGTTGATGTCCATTCCGGGCGAGTTGAATTGCGACGGCGCGCTGGTGACATACCACAGCCAGTAACCGAACACCGCGACGATGATGACGGCCACGATGGCGACGAAAGTGCCCAGCCTGCGCAGCAGGCCCGGTCCTTTCTTTATCGCGGCGCCCTGAGCCGTCGCCTTTTCCTGCGTCTCGTTCGCGACCATCGGGGCAAGCGATGCGAGAGCCGCCGCCCTCTCCTGTTCCGTAAGGTCGATCCGCTCCAGCAGATCGTCGAGCAGAACCGGCAACGCGCCGTTGCCATGCAGGACCGCCAGTGCCACGTCATGTTTGCCGGTATTGCCGACGACAACGGGAATGCGGCCCCGCTCCAGATGCGTAAAGGATTGCCGCTTGGTTTTACCGTCCCTCACCGTATCGGCATAGGTCACGAAAAGGCGGCTGCGTTTTTCGGCAACCGCCGTCAGCGCCACCGGAATGACGGTCAGGGGCGCGGGCTTGCGCAATTGAAGGCGAACCCGCAGGCCCCGGACGAGCGTGAACAGCATCGCCAAACTGCCGAAACCGAGCAGGGCAACAAACACGCCGAGGGTGATGATGCGGTTCCAGAGCATGTCGAGGCCCAGCGAAATCGTTGCGAGTTCCGGGTTCTTCGCGGAGATGACCAGCCCGGTTTCATAGTCGCCGGAATGGAAATCGACGAACATGACCTCGACATCCTTCTTGTAGCGCGCACCCGCATGCTCGTAGGAAAGATCCGCCTCGCAGGTCGTGAAAATCGCCTTGCGCGTCTTGCAGCTGCCGCTGATATCGCCGTTTTCGATCTCCAGAGGATCTTTGCTGATCTGATAGTCGCGCAATATGCCCGGGCCTTCAGCCACGAGCATGACGACCGTGATCACCAGAAGCACCGGAATGGAAAAATAATAGGCTGCCGGCACCGAAATGACGCCACGTTTGAGGCTCAGCGGCCGCGACGGAAGTTTTATCTGTGCAAGGTTCATGGTCGTCAACACATTCTTCGGGAGGTGGGTGAACGGAGTTTGCGACTCTCGCCCGAGGGAAGGAATAGTCGTTCGACGGTCTAATCCGATGAAGTCCTTGAGAAAACCCCCTGAATTTGCGGGATGACGACGATAGTCCACCGCCTCGGCCGGGCTTCGCGGTTGACCGCGGATAAAAAAACGGGCGGTAAAACCGCCCGTCACAGGTTTTCAGAGGCTGTGGTTGCCCTTAGTCCTTCGTGACCTTCTCCAGCCGGGTCGTCTGGCTGGGGTGACCCACATAGTCCTTCACGCGCGCATTCAGCACGATCGGCTCGAATCTCTCGAACATCGGCAGCACCGCCGGCTTCTGGGCGACGAACATTTCCTGCATCTGGGTATAGATTTCCCCGCGCTTCTTGGCATCAGGCTCCAGCGAAGCCTTTGCCGTGAGCGCCGTCAGTTCCGGAATGTCCCAGGCCGAGCGCCAGACGAAATTGCCGGCATTGTTGGCGGCGAGCGAATTGTCGGGGTTGCTGGAGAACTGCTCCATCGAACCCAGAACATTCGGCATGTAGGCGCCGGTCTGCGGAATGAGGAGATCGAAATCACGCGCGCGATGGGCGGCAATCACGTCCGAACCGTTACCCTGCTGGATATTGACCTTGATGCCGATCTGGCTGAGCGACGCCTGGATCGCGGTGGCGAGATCGATGCGCGGCGTCTGCGCAATCGTCTTCAGATTGAGCGTAAAACCGTTCTCATAACCGGCCTCCTTGAGGAGCGCCTTCGCCTTCTCCACATCGAGCTTCCACTCCGGGCTCGGAATGGCGTATTCGAAGTTTTCCGGCACCGGCACCGTGCGGGCCCGGCCGTAAGGACCCATGATGGTCTTTTCCATGCCCTTATAGTCGATGCCATAGGCAATCGCTTCGCGGACCTTGGGGTTGGACAAAGGCTCCTTGCCGGCATTCATGGACAGGACGTAGAAACCGCCGGTCGGCACGCGCTGGATCTGGAAGCCTTCCTTGTTGTTGAAGGTGGCAAGGTCGGCAGCCGTCAGCGCACTGGCGATGTCGATATCGCCGCGCTCCAGCATCAGGCGCTCCACCTGGCTTTCCGGCACATGCCGCACGATGACCCGGCGCATTTTCGGGCTGCCCGCCACATAATTCTTGTTGGCCTCGAGAATGATGATCTCATTGGGCGACCAGCGATTGAGGGTGAAGGGACCGGAACCGGCAGAATTGGTTCTAAGCCAGCCATTGCCCCAATCACCGTTGACTTCATGCGACTTCAGTTCCTTGCTGTCGACGACGCTGGCGATGACCATGGCCAGACGATAGAGAAGCAGTTCGGACGTCGTTTCGCCGGAAAGATCGATGCGGACCGTTTTTTCGTCCGGTGCGCTCACCAGCTTGTCGACATTATCGGCATTATAACCAACGCGCTTGAGGTTGGCTGCGGCCGCCTGGTTCATCTTCAACAGCCGGCCGAGCGAATAGACGACGTCTGCCGATGTCACCGGATTGCCGGAGGCGAAATTGGCCTCGCGAAGATGGAAGGTGATGCCCTTGTCATCTATCTCCCAGCGCTCGGCAAGCTGCGGTGAAACCTTGCCCGAACCATCGACCGAAATCAGGCGGTCATAGAGGTTGGACATGATTTCGTTGGCTTTTCCTTCGGTCGCCTGATGCGGATCAAGCGACAGCACCTGGGCCAGCGAGGTTCCGATGACGAGCTGGTCATTGGGTGTTTTGGCCAGGGCTGGTGCTGCCTGTACCAGCATGGCCCCCAGGGCCGTGGTGAATGCGAGACGGATCAATGATTTTCTCATACCTGCTCCTCCTACAGATCGGTAATTCATGTTCGGAAAAAAGCCGCGACGCAGCGGGGCGTCGCGGACCAGAATGGTCAAAGATGTTTGTTATCAAGCGCTTCGATCAGGGCCGCGATGTAGCCGTAGCAGAAGGCGAAAGCCACACCGACAGCATCGCGCCCGGCAATCGTCGGCACATGGTCCGGCATGATCATGTAGCGATAACCGAGTTCGTGATAGAGTTTCAGCGACCGCACCATGTCCATGTCGCCCTCATCGGGGAAGGTCTCCATGAAAGAGAGTTTGCCGCCGCTGATATTGCGGAAATGGACGTTGAAAATCTTGTCGCGGCTGCCGAACCAGCGGATGATGTCGTCGATCTCCTCGCGCGGATTGTCGAGCATCTCGCCGATCGAGCCCTGGCAGAAATTCAGGCCGTGATAGGGGCTCTCGCGCATCTGCACGAATTTCTTCAGCCCCTCGACCGTGCCGAGTACGCGGGTGACGCCCCTGTAGCCCGGCGGGGTATAGGGATCATGCGGATGGCAGGCCAGACGCACGCGGTTGCTTTCCGCCACCGGCACGACGCGCTCGAGGAAATAGTCGATGCGTTCCCAGTTCTCGTCTTCGGAAAGAACGCCCGCGAGGCCCGGCGCGGCATCGTGGTCCGCCTTGTCCCAGCGCCAGGCCTCGTTGAGCGAACCGCCGCGGCCACGCTCCATTTCGGTGCGCGGAATGCCGATGAGGTTGAGATTATATTTCGCAGCAGGGATTCCGGCCCTGGCGATATTCTCGATCATCGTGCAGACGGCATCGATCTGCCGGTCGCGATCAGGCCCGGCAAGCAGGATATCGGGATACGACGCCTGCTCGATGGGCCGGGACGGCAGCGGCAATTGCACCATGTCGAGGACGAGGCCAAAGCTTTCGACCTTGTCACGGTGGCGCTCGAAGTCCTCGAAAGTCCAGCTCGCGGGCTTTCCGGGCGGATCCGCGTTGATATTCTTGACGCCGAGCTGCGCCCAAACCTTGAAATCCTCATCATCGCGCGCAGCAACCTGGGTGCCGACATACATCGATTCTCTCCTCTCTCCATGCAAGTCATCATATGACATCGCATGAAATAAGATGAGTGTCGAGATGCTATTGCGCTTCCGATAACAACCTGTATCGGCGCTGGCTGGCGAGCATATGTTCACGCATGGCTTTTCGCGCCGCATCGGGATCCTGCTCGACGATGGCGCGCAGGATTGCCTCGTGCTCGGCCTGCACTTTGCGAAGATAATTCGCGTCACCGGTTTCCGGCAGCGTGGGGAACTGCCCGCGCGGGATCGAACGCGAACCGAACTGACGCAGGGCCTCCAGATAAAAGCGGTTATTCGTGGCGATCGCGATGGCCGTGTGAAACTCGTAATCGGCATCGACGGTGGTCTCGCCCGCATCGATGGCGCGGGCCATTTTCCGGTGCGCCGCAGAGATTGCCGCCTCCTGCTGGGCCGTGCGGCGATAGGCGGCGATTGCCGCCGCCTCCCCTTCCGTCGCAAGCCGGAACTCCAGCATCTCAAGCGTTTCCGCGATGGTGCCGACTTCGGATTGCGTCAGTTTCACGCCAGCCCATTCACTGGCATTGCTGACGAAAACCCCCTTGCCCTGAATGGGAACGACGTAACCGGCGGACCGCAAATCGGCAATCGCCTCGCGAACCACGGTGCGGCTCACGCCATAGCTGCGTTCAAGCTCCGGTTCCGTGGGAAGCTGATCACCGTTTTTCAGTTTTCCACTGCGAATTTCTGCGCTGAGATTATCGATGATCTGTTGTGCCCGCCTCTCCCGCGGCCTCGCCCTGTCGCCCATCATGCCACTCTTCCCTCTTGCAGAATACGAATCCCTTCGCTACTCATATGATGACATGGCTGCACGTCATATGTTTTCATGTTAGCTCAGGGAGGAGTTGGGATGAAGTACCATCAAGAGTTTTTGCAATGGAGAATTGCGCGTCTGCGGCGAGCGGCGTGTGAGGGCTCCACAGCTGACGTATTTCTTACAGGGAAGTGCGACCTGCAATGACGGAAATCTCACTACGCGGGCTTGGACATCGTTTCCTGCAACTGATCGTCAGCCTCTTCATCCTGCTCTGCATCACCTTCATCATCGGCCGGGTCATGCCCACCGATCCGGTGGGCGCGATCGTCGGCGAACTTGCGGACCCGAAGGCCTATGAGGCGATGAGGGCGCGGCTCGGGCTCGACCTGCCGCTTTACCAGCAGTTCTTCATCTATCTGCGCGGCCTGCTGCATGGCGATTTCGGCATTGCGATCCTCACCGGCAACCCGGTGACCCGCGATCTGGCGCAGGCCTTCCCCGCCACCTTCGAGCTCGCCACGCTGGCGATCATCATCTCGACGGTCATCGGCGTGCCGCTCGGCCTTGCCGCCGCGCTCTTCCGCGATACCTTCATCGACAAGTTCGCACGCGTTTTTGCGCTTGTGGGACATTCGATACCGGTCTTCTGGTTCGGCATTGTCGGGCTGGTGATTTTTTACGCGAACCTCAACCTTGTCGCAGGCCCCGGCCGGGTCGACGTCTTCTACGAAGGCCTTGTGGAGCCGAAGACGGGATTGATGCTCGTCGACAGCCTGCTTGCGGGCGAGACGGAAATCTTCTGGAACGCGCTTGGACACATCATCCTGCCGGCCATTATCCTTGCCTATATGGCCATGGCCTATATTACCCGCATGACGAGGGCCTTCACCCTCGAACAGCTCAGCCAGGATTATGTCATCGCGGCACGGGCAAAGGGCGTCAGCCCCACACGCACCATAACCCGCCATGTGCTGCCCAACATCGCCGTGCAGCTCATCACCGTTCTGGCGATCTCCTACGGCAACCTGCTGGAAGGCGCCGTTGTCACGGAGATCGTCTTTTCCTGGCCCGGCATCGGCCAGTACATGACGAATGCGCTGCTCATCGGCGACATGAATGCAATTCTGGCCGCCACGATCGTCATCGGCTTCATATTCATGTTGCTCAACTTCCTCGCCGATCTGGCTTATACAACGCTGGATCCCCGTACACGGGAGGCCGCACGATGACCGATATCGCGCATAACAATACCGTCGATCGTCCCGGCGCCCTGTCGCGCCTGTCGACCACCACCGTGCGGACACTTCGAAAGCTCGGTGACGAACCGCTTGGAATGTTCGGCTTCGCCATTCTGGCCATTCTGGTTCTGGTCGCGATTTTCGCTCCGCTGATTGCGCCTTACGATCCTGCCCGGCAGGCGCTCGAAAACGCGCTTCAGCCTCCCAGCTGGGCGCATCTGGCCGGAACCGACGAATTCGGCCGCGACATTTTCAGCCGGCTCGTCTACGGCACCCGCATCACCATCCAGACCGTCTTGTCAGTCTCGATCATCGTCGGGCCGATCGGCCTTGCAATCGGCGTGATGGCCGGCTTCTTCGGCGGGCGCACCGATGCGATCCTGATGCGCGCGACGGATATCGTCCTGTCCTTTCCCTCGCTCGTGCTGGCACTTGCCTTTGCGGCCGCCATGGGCGCCGGTCTCGGCACGGCGATCATCGCGATCTCGCTGACGGCATGGCCGCCGATTGCGCGTCTTGCCCGGGCGGAAGCGCTCGTCGTGCGCAATACCGATTACGTCGCCGCCGCCCGTCTCTACGGTGCTTCGCCGCTGCGTATCCTGTTTCTATACATTGCGCCGATGTGCATCCCCTCGGTCATCGTTCGCCTGACGCTGAACATGGCGGGCATCATCCTGACCGCCGCTTCACTCGGCTTTCTAGGCCTCGGGGCGCAGCCGCCGCTGCCGGAATGGGGTGCGATGATTTCCAGCGGCCGCAAATTCATGCTCGATTACTGGTGGGTCGCCGTCATGCCCGGCATCGCCATCCTGCTGACGAGCCTTGCCTTCAACATCGCCGGCGATACGCTGCGCGACCTGCTGGATCCGCGCCATGCCCGTTCCTGATAGCTCTCCCATCCTCTCGGTTCGCGACCTCAATGTCCGTTTCGGCCGCAACACCATTCCCGCCGTGTCCAACGTCAATTTCGACGTCGGGCGGGAAAGGGTCGGTATCGTCGGTGAATCCGGCTCCGGAAAATCCACCACCGGCCGGGCCGCCATGCGGCTCCTGCCGAAAAGCGCGACGGTGACGGCGGAGAAGATGGACTTCCTCGGCGAACCGCTGCTCACAAAGTCCGAGCGGCAGATGGGCGCGATCCGCGGCAGCGAGATGGCGCTGATCATGCAGGACCCGCGTTATTCGCTGAACCCGGTGCTGCCCATCGGCAAACAGGTGGCGGAGGCCGCCGAACTGCATCTGGCGCTGACCGGCAAGGCGGCGCGAGATGCCGCCCGCGACATGTTGCTGCGCGTGCGCATCAACGATCCCGACCGCGTCATGGCGCTTTATCCGCACCAGATATCGGGCGGCATGGGGCAGCGCGTGATGATCGCCATGATGCTGCTCGCCAAGCCGAAGCTGGTCATCGCCGACGAACCGACCTCGGCCCTCGATGTCAGCGTCCGCAAGGACGTCCTGCTGCTGCTGGACGAGATGGTGCGCGCGAATAATTCCGGCCTGATCCTCATCAGCCATGACATCCGCATGGTTGCGGCCTTCTGTGAGCGCGTGCTGGTCATGTATGGCGGGCGCGTGGTGGAAACGCTGACGAAGCTGGAAGATGCGCAGCATCCCTATACGCGGGGCCTGATCGCGGCCATGCCCGATCCCCGCAATCCGGTGCGGCGTCTCAAGGTGCTGGATCGTCAGGCCATCGATGCGGAGGTGATGCGATGATCACGGTAGACAAGCTCGACGTCGTTTACGGCGCCAAGGAAAAACGCAACCACGTCGTGCGCGGCGTCAGCCTCACGGTCAAAAAAGGTGAAACCCTTGGCATCGTCGGCGAGAGCGGCTGCGGCAAGTCGACCTTGCTGCGGTCGCTGGCCGGGCTGGAAGCCGGCTGGACCGGCTCGATCAGCTTTGACGGCAAACCGGTCGGCAAGACCCGCAGCCGCGACGAACTGAAACTGGCCCAGATGGTGTTTCAGGATCCCTACGGTTCGCTGCACCCACGCCACCGCATCGGCCGGGCTCTGGCCGAACCGATCCGCGCTATGGGGCTTGGCGATGGCTGGTCGAAGGTTCCGGCTGCCCTGCAGCAGGTGGGCCTGCCCGCATATTTTGCCGAGCGCTTCCCGCATGAACTTTCCGGCGGCCAGCGCCAGCGCGTGGCAATCGCCCGCGCGCTGATCCTCGAACCGCCGATCCTGCTGCTCGACGAGCCGACATCCGCGCTCGACGTCTCCATTCAGGCGGAAATCCTGAACCTGCTTGCCGACCAGCGCGAAGAACGCGACCTCACCTTCGTTCTCGTCAGCCATGACCTCGCGGTGATCGCCCATATGTGCGACCGCGTGCTGGTCATGCAGAACGGCGTTTTTGTCGATGAGCTGACCAAGGCCGATCTTCAAGCGGGCGTTACCCATGCGGCCTATTCAGGTGAGCTGTTCGAAAGCAGTTTCCTGTAACGCTCACCCCACAACGGCCACACCGGGCGGCCCATCCACGGCCGCCCGTTTTCTCATGTGGTGCGATTTCGGGGATTTCGCCTGCCCGCCAGCCGACAATCGCCGGCAGGGGACGAGCGACCTTCTGGGCCGATAAATTTCACCACCGACCGCCTTCAAACCACCGGAACAATGCGTTCAGCATTTGTTCTGGATTGCTGTTTGAGTCTTTGCTAATCATTGCGACGACAGGGCAGACAATGGCCGGACATTCCGACGACTGCCATCTCTGAACAAGGTTCTCACCCGTGGGGACAGGCAGGTTATCTAAGGATTGCTGGCATGGCGGTTGCCTATCTGGAAAAGCTCAACGAACAGCAACGCAGGGCGGTGGAGCATGGCGTTGGGCTGGCAGACGGACACACGGCCGGGCCGCTGCTGATCATCGCCGGGGCCGGTTCGGGCAAGACCAATACGCTCGCCCACCGTGTTGCGCATCTGATCGTGAATGGCGCCGATCCCCGCCGTATCCTGCTGATGACGTTTTCCAGACGTGCCGCCACGGAAATGTCGCGGCGGGTCGAGCGTATCTGCAAACACGTTATCGGGGCGAATTCGGCGATCATGACCGATGCACTGGCCTGGTCCGGCACATTTCACGGCATCGGCGCGCGCCTGTTGCGCATCTATGCCGAGCAGATCGGGCTTAACATCGATTTCACCATCCACGACCGCGAAGACAGCGCCGACCTGATGAACCTCGCCCGGCACGAGCTGGGTTTTTCCAAGACCGAAAGCCGCTTTCCAACGAAAGGCACGTGTCTTGCGATCTATTCGCGTGTGGTGAATTCCCAGACGCCGCTCAAGGAGATATTGCGCCAGCATTATCCCTGGGTCGCCAACTGGGAGAGCGAACTTAAGGAATTGTTTGCGGCCTATGTGGAGGCCAAGCAGGTCCAGAACGTGCTCGATTACGACGATCTTCTGCTCTACTGGGCGCAGATGGTCAGCGATCCGGTTCTGGCTGATGATATCGGCAACCGCTTCGACCATGTGATGGTCGACGAATATCAGGATACCAACCGGCTGCAGGCCTCGGTGCTGATGGCGCTCAAGCCCGGTGGCCGCGGCCTCACCGTGGTGGGTGACGATGCGCAGTCGATCTATTCGTTCCGCGCCGCGACGGTGCGCAACATCCTCGATTTTCCGACGTCCTTCAGCCCGGCGGCCGATATCATCACGCTTGACCGCAACTATCGCTCGACGCAGCCGATCCTTGCGGCCGCCAACGGTGTCATCGATCTGGCGCGCGAGCGGTTCACCAAGAACCTCTGGACCGAGCGGCAGTCGCTGGAGCGCCCGAAACTCGTGACGGTGAAGGACGAAACCGAACAGGCGAACTTCATCATCGACCAGATTCTCGCCAACCGCGAAACCGGCATGACGCTGAAACAGCAGGCCGTGCTGTTCCGCACCTCCAGCCATAGCGGGCCGCTTGAAGTGGAACTGACCCGCCGCAACATCCCCTTCGTCAAGTTTGGCGGCCTGAAATTCCTCGACAGCGCCCATGTGAAGGACATGCTGGCCGTGCTGCGCTTCGCACAGAACCCGCGCGACCGTGTCGCCGGCTTCCGGCTGCTGCAGATGTTGCCCGGCATCGGACCGAAGAAGGCCGGCAATATTCTCGATGCGATCGCGACAGACCCCGAGCCTTTGCTTGCCCTTGCCGAAATTCCGCCGCCGCCGAAGACCGGCGACGACTGGACAGCTTTCACGCAGATGCTGGTGGGCCTGCGGCAGGCCCCGAACGACTGGCCGGGCCAGATCGGTCAGGCGCGGCTGTGGTACGAACCCCATCTGGAGCGCCTCCACGAAGATGCCGACACCCGCAAGGCCGATCTGCTGCAGCTTGAGCAGATCGCCGCCGGCTACCCGTCACGCGAGCGCTTTCTGACCGAGCTGACGCTCGATCCGCCGGACGCCACCAGCGATCAGGCGGGCGTGCCGCTGCTCGATGAAGACTATCTCAGCCTCTCCACCATCCATTCGGCAAAAGGCCAGGAATGGCGTTCCGTCTTCATCCTGAATGTGGTCGATGGCTGCATCCCCTCCGATCTCGGGGTCGGCACCACCCAGGAGCTGGAGGAAGAACGCCGGCTGCTTTATGTCGCCATGACGCGCGCCAAGGACAGTCTCGCGCTGATCACGCCGCAACGTTTCTTCACCGGCGGGCAGAACCAGCAGGGCGACAGGCATGTTTACGCCGCCAGAACCCGCTTCATACCGGCGACATTGCTGCAATTCTTCGAAACGGCAACCTGGCCACTGGTGTCGGCTGCCGCTTCCGAACGCAGCGCGCAGCAGATCCGCATCGATGTGGGTGCACGCATGCGCGCCATGTGGAAATAAAAAGCGGGGCATTCACCCCGCTCTCATGACTTGTGATTGTTTTCCGGTCGACGCTGCCGTCAGAATTTCACGCTGGCCGTCAGGCTGACATTGAAGGGCTCACCCACGACATTGGCATAGCTGGTGGAGCCGATGGACGAGGTGTAATAGGTCTTGTCGAAGATGTTCTTCAGATTGAGCTGCAGCGTCACCGGCTTTTCGAACTGAAGCGTATAGGTGGCGAAGGCGTCGAAAACCGCATAGCCCGGCAGATTGTAGGAATTGTCGTTGATACCGGCGCGCTCACCCACCGCCCGGACGCCGCCGCCGATGCGCAACGTATTGCCGTTCGGACCGACCTCGCCGACATCATAGGCAAGGAAAAGCGAGCCGGTGTGGCGCGCCACATTCGGCAGGCGTTTGCCGGCATAGGTGGGATCTTCGAGCACGAGCGCATCCGTATAGGCATAACTTGCGATGAGATCGAGATCGTCGGTCAGACTGCCGGCAATATCGACCTCGACACCGCGCGAGCGGACGAGCCCGGCGGCCTTCACCGTGGAGACGCCGCCGACATCTTCCGAATAGGCGACATTGCGCTTGCGGGCGTTGAACAGGGCGATATTAGCGTTGAGCCCGGCGAAAAGATCGAACTTCGCGCCTACTTCGTAAGAAATACCCTCTTCCGGATCGAGCCCACCATAATAGGCGCCGATGGAGGATTGCGGACGGAAGGTCTTGGCCACATTGGCGTAAAGCGAGGCATTCGGAGTGAGCTTGTAGACCAGACCGGCATTGGGGATGAGTTCGCCGCCATCCTTCTCTGTATTGACGACGAAGGGACGGCCCTTGCCGGCATAAATGTCGTAATACTGGTAACGCAAACCGCCGACCGCGATCCATTGATCGTTAAGATGCAGGGCATCCTGCATATAGATCGAGGCGGTGGAAAGCTCTTCCGTCTGGTCGCTGTCGACCGCCCGCACCGTGGTGCAGACCGGCAAACGGCCATAGACGGGATTGTTGATATTGAAATTCGTGGAATTCGCGCAGCGCAGCATATCGGTGCGCAGAGTATCGCTGTAGTCATAGGACGCGCCGAACAGCAAGTCGTTGCGCAGCCCGCCGATTTCGGCCTCACCCGTCAGATCCGCCCGGACCGCGTGATTGTAGATCGTCGAATATTGCGTCGCATCGGCCCGTCGCGTCACCTGCCCGGTGCGGGAATTATAACCCATCACGCGCGCCTGATTGTCAGAATATTCGTTGCGGCTATAGGCGTAATTCAGCGACAGCTTCCAGTCGTCGGAAAGTTGGCGGTCTATGGCGATGCTCGCCAGATCGGATTTACCGTCGGTGATGTTATAGGCTTCATCGAGGCGCAGGCGGCGGCTGACATTGATCGCCCTGCCGGTCGCCGGATCGAAGATCGTGCCGCGATCGAACGGCACGCTATAGTCCTCATGCATATAGGAAACCGTGATGTCGGTATCCTCGCCGCTCCATTTCAGCGACGGTGCGATGAGCCAGTTCTTCTTCTCACCAAAATTACGCCAGTAATCGCTGTTTTCTCCCTGACCGATCAGGCGATAGGAAAAATCCGTGCCCGCAATCGGGCCGGTCACATCGAAACCGGCTGATGTGCCGTATTTGCCCGCCCCATAGGCTGAGAAGCGCGAATAGGCCTCCGCCGTGAACGTGTCTTCCGGCTTCTTCGTCACGACATTCACCATGCCGCCGGGATCGAGAATGCCGTAAAGCGTCGAGGCAGGGCCCTTCAGCACTTCCACTCGCTCGACCGTATCGTTGAAGGAATGCGGCAATGCCGTCTTCAGCCCGTTGACGAGGATGGAGCCGTCGCGATTGTCGCCGAAACCGCGGCGGATGACGGCATCCTGCGTACCGCCCAGCGTATTGGCCTGGGTGACGCCGCTGACATTGGCCAGCGCTTCGTCCAGCGAGCGCGCTTGCTGGTCGCGCAACACCTTAGCCGTCACCACATTGACCGATTGCGGAATATCGAGGATCGGCGTCTCGGTGCGTGTCGCCGTGCCCGTCGTTACCGGCTGATAACCGCGCGCGCCTTTTTTGACATCGGCATTGACGGTTATGGTTTCGAGCACGGTCGTCCCGTCGGCATTTTTCTTCGGCGTTGCACTCTCCTGCGCAAAAGCAGGCAGGGCAACCCCGGCCAGAAGAAACGCCAGCAGCGCCCGCGAGCGCACCCCAATGATCATCGAACCGTCATGCATCCTGTCTTGTCCCCGACTGTCCCAAATCGTCATCGCGACGATGCACCGCTCTTTCAATTGATGAATGTAGTAGTCAACTTTATTTCCGCATAAACGGGGCAAAACGTCAGCACCGAGCGGTGCATTCGTGCCTCCGCGCGTGTCATTTCAGCCCATGACAGCCGCTTTTTGTTCAAATCGACCGGCAAAAACCGCATTTTTGAACGCTATATACTTGACTACTACAGTCATCAATAATTCTGGTGGCAACGCATCCAGACGGGGACGAATTTGAACGACGGCATGAGACCCACAAGCACGAATAAAGGCCTTGCGGCGCAGACGATCGCGCTTGCCTATGGCGACACGCCCGTGCTTGCGGATATGTCCATCGATGTCGCGCCGAACCGCTTCACCGTCCTGCTTGGCCCCAACGGTTCTGGAAAATCCACGCTTCTTTCAGCACTTGCCCGCCTGCACCGGCCGGTACGCGGCCATATTCTTCTCAACGGCAGCGATATCTTCCGCCACCCGACACGGGATGTGGCAAAGAAACTCGGCATGCTGGCGCAGCAGAACCATACGCCGGAAGGGCTTTCGGTTTTCGATCTCGTCTCCCGGGGCCGTTACCCGCATCAGGGATTTCTGAAGCAATGGAGTGAGGAAGACGCCCGCGCGGTGGAAGAGGCGCTTTCCGTGACCGGCATGTCCGAACTGGCGGAACGAGCGGTCGACAGCCTCTCCGGCGGCCAGCGCCAGCGCGCCTGGATCGCCATGGCGCTGGCACAGCAGACGGATATCATTCTTCTCGACGAGCCGACAACCTTCCTGGATCTGCACCACCAGATAGAGGTGCTGGACATGCTGGCGGGCCTCGTCACCCTCCACAACCGCACGATCGTCGCGGTGCTGCACGACATCAATCTTGCCCTGCAATATGCCGATCACCTGATTTTTCTGAAGGACGGGCGGCTGCGGCACCGGCTGGAAACGGCGGCAGCCTGCGATGCCGGCATCATTGCCGATGTATTCGACATGGCAGTTGCCCAGCTCACGCATCCGGTCACGGCGCGGCCGGTATTTCTTCCCCTGCCCGGACGGGCCGGCGCGGCATGACCCCCAGCAATACCAGCGCAAGCATCCTTGCCCTTAGAGAGCGAGCCTATGGGCGCACGCTCGCGGCAGCACTTCTCCTGCTGCTCGCCATGCTGCTTCTGGTGCTGGCGCATATGGCCACCGGCCCGCGCCCCGTTGCGCCACATGTCCTGCACGACCTGATATTTGCTTATGACGCCCGCAATTTCGACCAGCAGGTTCTGATGCGCCTGCGCCTGCCGCGTCTTTTGGCTGCGCTGCAGGCCGGCGCCTGCCTTGGAATAGCGGGGCTTCTGCTTCAGACCCTGCTTCGAAATCCGCTCGGCGAGCCGCATATTCTGGGCTTGAATGCCGGGGCAAGCCTCGCCGTCGTTCTGGCGACAGTGCTGCCGCTCGGGCTGATCGCAACGCCGCTGTTCCGCCCATTGCTGGCGGCGACGGGCGCGGGCATCAGCTTCTCGCTCGTGCTTCTCCTTGCTTCCGCCGGTCGGCAGGGGCTGACGCCGGCAAAACTCGTCTTTTGCGGTATTGCGCTTTCCACGCTTGCCGGAACCCTCACCTCCGCCATCCTCATTCTCAATGAAGAAACATTGCAGCAGATGCGTTTCTGGCTGGTGGGCGATACGGCCGGCGTGTCGATGGCAACCATCGCCGCCGCCCTGCCCGCGGCCGCGATAGCGCTTCTCCTCGCTTTCGCCGTCGCGCCCCGGCTCGATCTTCTGGGGCTGGGCGACAGCACGGCCGCAGCGCTCGGCGTGCCGGTCCGTTCAACCAGGCTTCTGGCGCTTGTCTCCATCTCGCTGTTCTGCGGCGCGGCCATCGCCGTCGTCGGTCCCATCGGTTTCGTCGGTCTGGTGGTGCCGCCGCTCGTCGCGCGTCTGAAAACGGGACGGCTGCTGCTTTCCATACCCATCGCGGCACTCGGTGGCGCGGTTCTGCTGATCGCCGCCGATCTCGCCGCCCGCCTGATCCTTCTGCCGAAAGAATTGCCCACCGGCGCGATGACCGGCCTTGTCGGCGCGCCGGTCTTCCTCTGGCTGGTGCGCAGGGTGCTGAAATGAACCGCTACCAAGCCCTGAGACTGGGACGTTTTTCCCTTCGCTTCATGCCGCTAAGGCTCGCCATTCTGCTGGCACTCGCCCTTTTCCTTGTGCTCGTCGCCGCATGGTCGCTCACCGCCGGCAGCCAGCACATTCCGGCATCCGCGCTCTGGTCGCTATTGACTGCTACTGATGTCAATCCCGCCATGGCCGACGCCGTGGTTCTCGACTTCCGGCTATCGCGTCTGGCGCTTGCAATGCTGGCCGGTGCCATGCTCGGCATTGCCGGCGCCATCATGCAGGCCACCACCCGCAACGGCCTTGCCGATCCCGGCCTGCTCGGCGTGCGGGAAGGCGCGTCCCTTGCCGTGCTGGGCTGCCTGTTCCTGCTGCCTTCCCTGCCGGTAACGTTACGCCCCGTCGCGGGTATTGCCGGCGGCATGGCAAGTGCCGCAATCGTTCTGATGCTCTCCGGCGCGACCTCGCGCCTGCGCTTCGTGCTGACCGGCATCGGCTTTTCATGGTTTTTATCGGCTTTGCTGCTTATCCTCATGGCATCGCTCGATATTCGCAATTTGCAGACGGCGATGATCTGGATGGCCGGCAACCTGCAGGGCGCAAGCTGGACAGCGGTTTCAATCCTCTCTTTCATCCTCGTCATCGCCCTTGGCCTTCTCGCCCTGACCGCCCGCGCCGCCGACGTGCAGGCCCTCGGCGATCATGCCGCGACGGCGCTTGGCGTTCATACGCGCCTGCTGTCGGCGCTGCATGTCGCGCTTGCGGTCACCCTCACCGCCTCCTGCGTGTCCTTCACCGGCAGCATCGGTTTTGTCGGGCTGATCGGCCCGCATATCGCCCGGCTCCTGCTGCCGGGTGGCTCCTATCTCGGGCTTACGCTCGGCGCGGGCCTGACCGGGGCAACGCTGGTAGCGGCTGCCGACACCATCGCCCGAACCGCCTTTTCACCGCTGGAACTGCCGACCGGCCTCGTTCTTTCCGCCGTCGGCGCACCCACGCTTCTTGCCCTTCTCTGGTTTCACCGGCATCGCCTATAGGTTCCTCATGCGCAAAACATTTCTCGCTCTTCTTTCCGCCGCGTGCCTGTTCCTCGGCACAGCCATGGCACATGCCGAAGAGCCTCTCCGCACCTTTACCGACGATCTCGGCCGCAACGTTTCCATTCCGGTAAAACCGAAACGTATCGTGACACTTCACGATATAGACCTCACCATTCCGCTGATCGAGCTGGGCGTGACGCCGGTGGGCAGTCACGGCCGCATGGGAGCGGACGGCAAACCATATCTGCGCTCCAGCGCCATTCTAACCGGCGTTGATTTCGACAATAGCGACATCGCCTATATAGGCTCCATCAATGCCGATCTGGAGGCGATCGTTGCTCTCAAACCCGATCTCATCGTGACCGAACCGGACCGCCCCACCCCGATCGAAAAGCTGGAACAGATCGCCCCCACCGTCGCCATCGACAATACCAAGGACGGCGCTCCGCATATTTACAAGGTATTGGCCGAGCTGACCGGCACACAGGCACGTCTTGCCGTGCTGGACCGGCGCTACCGCGCGCAGATCGAGGCGCTGAAGGCGTCGGTCGATACCGGCGCCATCACCGTTTCGGTGTTCCAGCCGCTCAATGGCAAGATCAGCGTCTACCACACCTATCGGGCGCTCGGGCGCGTGCTGCGCGATGCGGGCTTCCGTTTCCCCACCATCATCGACACCATTCCGGATGGCGATCGCATCGAAATCAGCGCCGAACGTTTGCCGGAACTCGATGCCGATGTCATCTTCGATCCCTATCGCTCCGATACCGGCACCTCGCCGCAGGCGGAAATCGACATGATGGAAGCCGTGATGCCGGGTTTCTGCAATTTTCTGGAGGCCTGCCGCAATGGCCGTTACATTCTCCTGCCGCGCGAGGAAGCGATTTCCAACTCCTATGCCGCGCTCAGCCTCATGGTCTCCGCCGTCCAGTCACATTTGACGGTGCGGCCGGCGGCCGAAAAGTGACGGTAGCGACCATCGCGGACAAAAGCGCTTGCCTCCCGGCTTGGCACGCTGCTAATCCGAGAAGAAGAGTAGAAAACTCAGCTTCACGGAACAACCCATGTCGGCTGGCGAAACACACACATCAAGGCTTCGGCGCACCGACCGTTTCGGTGAGCAGCTGCGCAGGCGCCGCGACCGCCTGTCGCCGGGCCTGCTTGCCGTTGCCGAATATATTGACGGCCACCGCCATGCCGTTCTCGCCAAATCGGCCCTGGAAATCGGCTTCGAGACCAATACGTCAGATGCGACCGTCATCCGCGCCATACAGGCGCTCGGCTTCCAGGGGCTGGTCGATCTCAAGGAAACGCTGGAGGCCTATCTGGGCGTGACGGATTCGCCTGTCGAAAAAATGGCGGCGACGACAAAATCCATATCCGGCGACTGCGATGCGGCGATAGATTTCGTTCTCGACAATCAGAAGAACACGCTGGAGATGCTTTCAAGCGTGGAAAACCGCGAAGCCATGGCGGCGGCCGTGCGGCTTCTCTCGCAGGCGCGCGGCATCGGCGTGCTCGGCATCGGCGCCTCCGGCATCATCGCCACCTATGCGGCAAGGCTGTTCCAGCGCTCGGGCGTCCGCTCCTATGCGCTCAACGCCACCGGCATCACCCTTGCCGAGCAGTTGCTCGAGCTTGAAAACGGCCACGTCCTCATCATGCTCCTGCACGGCCGCGCCCACCGCGAAGCCCAGACCGCCATAGCCGAGGCCGGCCGCCTCGATGTCCCCATCATCATGCTGCTCGGCCAGGAAGACAGCGTGCTCAAAAAACACGCCAATGCCAGCCTTTTCCTGCCCCGTGCCAAAAACGAAGGCGTGGCGCTGCACGCCCCGACCTTCATCGCCATGGAAACCATGGCGCTTGCTCTCTCCGCCGCATGCCCCGAGCGAAGCCTTGAGACGCTGGAGCGGCTGGTGGAGCTGAGGACGTCGATCAGGCCGCATAAGCGGGTTTAGAACTAGCACCGCATCGAACTCGTCCGATGTCAGCTTGCAGCCTTAGGTCGCCACCCGTCTCTCTTTGTGGTCAAATTTGTGTACCGAATGAAGTATATCTGACGCGACATTTCGCCATGTCCGCATTTGTGGTTTGAATTCGGCTATTTTCATTTTCAAGGCAGCATACCTATCCGGCTCCAGCAACAACCCGCGAACCAAATCCGCCAGTTCATCCGGTTTCTCCGGATTGAAATACAGTGCGAGTGTACCCCCTGCCTCCCTCAAGGCCGGCACATCCGCGGCAAAAGCCGGGGTCCCGCACCAAAGAGCTTCGCTAATCGGCAAGCCCCACCCTTCCATCCTGCTCGGCAAAACGAGGCCGTAGGCATTTTCGTAAAGCAGACGTAATTCCGCTTGGTTCGGGTTAAGAACAAAGTGGAACTTGTCGACTATAGGGCGAAACTTCTCCTGCTTTAAGAATTTTTCAACTCTTTTACGTCTCGCGCCTGCCAACACCAGTGCGGGCGGAACGACACCGGAAGCCTGTAATAGAAGCATGGCTTCAACAACACATTCCAAGTTCTTACGGCCGTTATAAATACCGACGCCCAGAAGGTAACGACCTTGAGGGGGCTTCTTATCTATTGGCTCAACCGTCGGCCGAAGTTCATTACAAAGCGGGATAGCGACAACGTCCGGCACTGGCGGCAATGTCCCCATATCTGAAAAATGCTTTACTTCCCGCGCCGTAAATTCCGAATTTGTCAAAATCAGTGCCGCTGCTCCGATAGCGACCTTGTTATCGTGAATAAAATTCCGCGGAAACGAAAACTGATTCCGATGTGTGAAATTATGCAATGGGATCATGTCATGGAGCATCGGAATGAAAGTGGCTTTTTCGCCCCGTTCATTCAACGCCATGATATAGTCAGACATGATTTTTGGCCTGCCCAGCGAAACCAGAATCTGCCCGTCGAGATTAACCTCCCGAACAGCACTCGCCGGAATAGTTGCCCAACGTTTGCGATTGCGATGCTCGACTATCGTGCGCACCATCCCGTAGAAAAAAGACTTCAAAAAGTTAGTATCAAAAAGATTCTGCCTCAGACGCAATGGCGTCGCGCTTGAAGGAATATTGGGATCCAGAACACCGGTTGGCGACGCGTCACCCGTACGGGGAAAAACCTCAAAAAACCGACGATGCAGCGGCGAATAGATTACATACCTTACAGATTTATCCGCCAAAGTCAGTTCATAAGCGACTTCCATTACGGTTCGCGCAATTCCGTAATATTTAAACTTGACTCCTGAATTCAGGAAAAGTTCCGACAGATCAAAAAAGACTTGGGGCATTTACCGTCCTGCCTGACGGACACTTCCGTCATGAAACATATTAGATTGCAAAAACTTACGAGCTCATATGCCACGCTGTTGCCGATCGCCCACCATGCATTTTGGCATATAGATTTTGGACAGCACATTTGTCAACGTCGAGAACCTTCTAGTCGCGCAAAACTACACATTTCCATCCAACATCTAAAGCGGCGATTTCTCCCGTTCTTCCCGCTGCCAGAAACGGGGCGTGATGGCATCCTAGCCAGAGGGAGATTGACACTTAGTGATCACCCATTTAAGTGCACTAAGCCAATTTTGGATTAGCCGTGCCTCGGCATTTGGACCAGTGTTAAGCTTTGAGTTTTGCGAGCATGAAACTTGAGCCATCATATATGAGCGCTACCCACCGAACATCACTCCATCCGTTTGGGTTTGTTCGTCTAACGTGATAAACACTCACCAAATGTAGTTTCTGCACAAATTAGGAATATCGCTGTGATCGGATCATTTTTGTCGCAAAACGACAAGAAGCTGCTGGTACGACTGTTCAAAGAGAACTTTAAGAAGCATGTCGGTTGGTACTCGATGGCAATCGCGGCAATGGTTGTCGTTGCCGCAACGACCTCTCTCAGCGCCTGGATCATGCGCGATATCGTTAATAGCGTCTACTTGAAGCGTGGCTTTGATGTCGTCCTTGAGATTGCGTTTGCGGTTGCCGCGATATTCATCGTCAAGGGCCTCGCCACGTTCGTTCAGAGCTACTATCTGAGCAAAGCCGGCAACAGCATAGTCGCGGAGCAGCAACGTAAAATCTATGATCGCCTGCTGAAGCAAGGCGTATCGTTCTTTCAAAACCTGCCATCGTCGGAATTGCTAGTTCGCGTAACCTACAATGCACAGGCTGCCAGGAGCGTTATCGATACAATCGTGACGTCCTTTATCCGCGACCTGCTTTCGCTCATCGGTTTGATCGTGGTGATGTTCGCCCAGAATTTTCTTCTGAGCGCGATTTCGATGATTATAGGCCCTCTTGCCATCTTCAGCGTCCGTCTTGTCTTGCGCCGGGTGCGTAAGATCATGGAGGCGGAGCTTGCTTCGCTTGGCGAAATCGTCAACGTCGTGCAGGAAACCAGCATCGGCGTCCGCGTGATTAAAGCGTTTTCGCTTGAGAAGCTTATGCGTCAACGTATGAACAAGGCAGTGTCTGACGTCGAGCATCGAGCCAATGGTATTGCGAAGCTTGAAGCGGCGACCAGTCCGATCATGGAAACGCTGTCCGGCCTTGCGATTGCCGTCGTTATTGCCGTTTCCGGCTACACCGTTCTGGAGAAAGGCGGGTCTCCGGGCGATCTGATGTCCTTTATAACCGCTCTGCTTCTTGCTTACGAACCAGCAAAACGTCTGGCGCGTATGAGAATCCAGATCGAAGGAGGCATGATCGGTGTCCGTATGATGTTCGAGGTTCTGGACGCCCCGTTGACGCTGGCCGAAAAGAAAGATGCTCTGCCTCTCCCCAAGGCCAGTGGCGACGTGGAACTAAAGAACGTCAGCTTCGAATATGTTTCTGGCCAGCCGGTTCTGAAGGACGTCAGCGTACTCTTCGAGGGCGGCAAGATGACCGCATTGGTCGGTCCTTCCGGCAGCGGCAAATCCACAATCATCAATCTTATGATGCGCCTTTACGATCCTCAGAATGGTTCCGTTGAAATCAATGGTATGGATTTGCGCGATGTTTCCTTTGCGAGCCTGCGCGAGCACGTATCTTATGTCGGTCAGGAAACCTTCCTGTTTTCGGGTACTGTAAAGCACAATATCTCCGTTGGTCGGGACGATGCGACAGAAGAAGAGATCATTGCTGCTGCCAAGGCTGCCAATGCCCATGACTTTATCATGAAGATGCCTGACGGTTACGACAGCAAGCTTGGTGAAAATGGCTCAGGCCTTTCCGGCGGTCAGAGACAGCGTGTTGCGATCGCTCGCGCCATGCTGAGAGACGCAGATATCTTGATCCTTGACGAGGCGACCAGTGCGTTGGATTCGGAATCCGAAGCTCTTGTGCGAGATGCGCTTGAGCGCCTGACACTGAACAAAACATCTATTGTCATCGCTCATCGACTTTCAACAATAAACCGAGCCGACAAGATCGTCGTTATGGATAATGGACAGGTCGTAGAAGAAGGCAGTCGGCGTGAACTACTTGCAACGGATGGCCTTTATAAACGCCTGCACAGCATCCAGTTCGATGCGGACGTAGCATAATCCTGATTTATCAGGCCGCATTGGAAAGGTTTTGTTGTGAAGGAACACTCTCGAAAGATCACGCCGGTTCTTCTGGCCGGGGGCGCTGGCTCCAGGCTCTGGCCTGTATCGCGCGATCAGTTGCCCAAGCAGTTCCAGCCGCTGGTCGGCAATCTTTCGACCTACCAGCAGACGCTGCAGCGGGTGGGCGACAAGAGCCTTTATGCCGAGCCGCTTGTCATCACCAACGAGGATTTCCGTTTCTTCGCCCGCCGCCAGGCCGAAGAGATCGACCTGCCGGCAACCGTGGTGCTGGAGCCCGCCCGCCGCGACAGCGCCGCCGCCATGGCCGCCGCCGCCGTGCTGGCCGAGCGCCGCGAGCCCGGCTGCCTGGTGCTTGCGCTTGCCGCCGACCATGTGGTGCTCGATGCCGACAAGTTCTCCGACGCCGTGAAGCTCGGCGCGAAAGCCGCCGATCAGGGCAATATCGTCGTCTTCGGCCTGGTGCCGACCGAGCCGCGCACCTCCTATGGTTATATCAAGCCGGGCGATGCGATCGACGGCGAAAAAGACTTGAGCACCGTCGATGCCTTCGTGGAAAAGCCCGATGTGAAGACGGCGATCTCCTATCTGGAAAAGGGTTATCTCTGGAACTCCGGCAACTTCCTGTTCCGCTCCGATGTGATGATCGCCGAACTGAAGGCCTTCGCCCCGGAGATTCTTTCGGCGGTGACGCAGGCGGTCGAGCAATATGAAAGCGACCTCGGTTTCGTGCGCCTGCATCAGGCAAGCTTCGAGGCCTCGCCGAAAAACTCCATCGACTATGCGGTGATCGAGAAAACCAGGCGCATGGCGGTGGTGCATGGTCACTTCCGCTGGTCGGACATCGGCAGCTGGGACGCGATCTGGGAGATTGCCGACAAGCACGACAATGACAATGCGCTGGAAGGCGACGGCGTCTTCATCGATTCCGAGGGTTGTCTGATCCATTCCACGCAATTGCTGACGACGGTGGTGGGCGCGAAGGACCTGGTTGTCGTGGCCACCAAGGATGCGGTTCTGGTGGTGCCAAAAAACCGGGTGCAGGATGTGAAGGGGCTGGTTGAAAAACTGAAAGCTGGCGACCACGCGCCGCAGACGCAAAGCCACAAGCGGGTCTATCAGCCCTGGGGTTTCATCGAGCACATGTATGTGGACGAGCGTTACCGGGTGGGCCACATCACGGTCGATCCCGGCCACCGCATCTCGTTCCAGAAACATTATCACCGCTCGGAACACTGGATCGTCGTCAAGGGTACGGCGACGGTGACGATTGGCGATGAGACCCGGCTTCTGACGGAGAACCAGTCGGTCTATATTCCGATCGGCCAGCCGCACCGGCTTGCCAATGAGGGGCAGATCCCGCTCGAACTGGTCGAAATCCAGACCGGAGCCTATATCGGCGAGGATGATGTCATCCGCATCGAGGACGATTATAAACGAACGTGATTACTGAATGCTCCCTATGGGGAGCATTCCTGCTCACTATCGATAGTTCCCTCAGGCTACAATGTTCTGCTAAGCCTTTATTGATTTCTCTGTGGCGGAGCGAGTGCCAAGTCAAGTTCACGCAACCAAGAATCTGCCGAAGCATCTGATGGCATACGCCAATCCCCGCGTGGAGACAAAGAGCCCCCGGAACTTGTTTTCGGACCATTTGGAACGGCGCTGCGTTTGAACTGGCTGGTTTGAAAAAAGCGCCTGATAAAAACTCTTAGCCATAATCGAACGGTTTCCAAATCGTAATCCCGCCGATCGGTGTCTGCAAAATCCGGTGGCCAGCTACCCGTTTTGACATCCCGCCAAGCGTGCCATGCAAGGAAAGCCAGCTTAGATGGTCTCATGCCATATCTTACCGTATAAAAAAGGTTGAAATCCTGCAGCGCATAAGGTCCTACGAAATCTTCGGTCCTCTGACTTGGCGCATCTGCGTCACCCGGAACCAACTCCGGGCTGATTTCGGTTGACAAAATATTTCGAAGAACTGCGGATGCCTCTTCACCGTAAAGTCCACGGCCAGCCACCCATCGAATAAGATGCTGAATAAGTGTTTTGGGAACCGAGCAATTGACGTTGTAATGGCTCATGTGATCACCGACGCCATATGTTGCCCAACCAAGGGCCAGTTCAGAAAGATCACCCGTGCCAAGGACAATAGCGTTATGACGGTTTGCCAGCCGGAAAAGCAGCGACGTTCTGGCCCCGGCCTGGACGTTCTCGAAAGTAATATCGTAAACCTTCTCACCTTCTCCGGCAGGATGTCCGATATCCCGCAACATTTGCATCGAAGCCGGGCCTACATCAATCTCGTCGGCAGTCACTCCTAACGCCCGCATGAGACGCCAAGCGTTTGATTTCGTCTTATTAGACGTCGCAAAAGCTGGCAAAGTCCATGCCAGAACATTTGAATGTGGAAGTTTCAACAAATCCATGGCGTGAAGTGCAACCAGCAGGGCGTGCGAACTATCCAGTCCACCCGAAACGCCTATGACAACCCGCTCGATGCCACTCGCCTTCAAACGGCGCGCAAGACCTTGAGATTGTATCTGAAAAGCTTCCTCACAAAGAGCGTCAAGTTGATCTTTTTCATCCGGAACGAATGGAAAGCGAGCAATTTTTCGATGCAAGCCTATGTCAGTGTCCGGGGGCTGAAGATGAAAGCCGATGTGTCGATAGGGTTTTGGCGCAAGATCACGTCGATTTGCAACGAGGCTGCCATTTCGTAGACGTTCCGCTGCCAGAAGTTCCAGATCGATATCCGTAACAATCATACCGGCACTTGTGGAAAAACGCTCCGACTCAGCCAGAAGAGTTCCAGCTTCGTAAATCATTGCATGGCCGTCCCAAGCGAGATCGGTGGTTGATTCACCGAATCCCGCTGCCGAATAGAGGTAAGCAGCATTGCAACGGGCAGATTGCACGCGGCAAAGCGCGTGACGTTCGGCCGATTTTCCGATAATAGCATTGGATGCCGAGAGATTTGCTATGATTGTAGCACCAGCAAGCGCAGCCAAGGATGAGGGTGGTGTCGGAACCCACACGTCCTCGCAAATTTCAATCGCGAGCACAAAATTCTCTATATCCTGCGCGGTAAATAAAAGATCTGTACCGATAGGAACATCGGACCCCAGAATCTCTATCACAGCGCCTTTTTCGACTATTGCACCCGATGCGAAGTGCCGAGCCTCATAGAATTCGCGATAATTGGGCAAATAAGTTTTGGGTACAATACCTAAAAGTCGACCTTTGTGCAGCACAACCGCACAATTGAGAAGATGGCCCTGCCAGCGGACCGGCATTCCCACAAGAACCACAGGCATTAGCGTCTCGGTGCGCTTGCGTAGTAGTTCAAGAGCCGATTCAGCCTCATCAAGCAGCGTTTGCTGATGCAGAAGGTCATCAATTGCGTAACCGGTCAGACCCAGCTCGGGCAAAACGAGAAGACCCACAGACTGTTCATCCGCCGCTTCCAATAGCGGTATCGTCGCCGCAGCGTTCGCCAATGGCGAAGCAGGCGTCACCAAATGTGAAGCAACGGCACAACGAAGGAAGCCTTGCGCGTACGCCGAAAAAAAAGTCGCGGATGTAACCTGTTTATTACGCATCATTGTCTTCACTTGCATTCATGCCGCCATCAGCAACAATCCCGACGAGAAGCCAGGACGGTCTTACCCAAAATAAGGATGAAAAGCGCGGACGCCACTGTTTCCAATTCAGCAACACCGCTTCAACGACGCCTTGAGCAGCATTTTGTTCGGCTACGATCAAGGGATCCGGACAAAAATCATGCCACATGACAAGCCCGCCGGGGCGAACCACCTGCAACGCCTTTTCGGTATCGCTGGCCACTACATCGGCTGTATGGCCACCGTCAATCAGGACAGTATCGAAGAAATCGGCACCGAAAGCAGCTGTGTCGAACTCCCGGCTATCCATCAACATCTGGCTAACTCGTCCAGCTAATCCAGCTTCGCGATAAAGTCGTCCGATCCGGCTTCCACCATCCGTGACGCCGGATGCATCTGAATACAGAGGACGCCCATCAGCGTCCCTTTCTCCATCGGGAAGGTTCAGCGTCCAGACAAGTGCTTCAGAATTTTGCAGGCAAAGTCGCGCTCCGAACCCTTCCCAAGTTCCAAACTCCAGATGATGCCGTGGTCGAAACGCGCGGTAGAGTTGTCCCAAAATCTTCGCATCATGGACCTCCATACGGAACTGGGTAAGCGGCATGTTAACGAGGTTTATAGGAGCTCGGAACGAGTAGCTCAAACCAAGACGTTCTCCCAAGATATGAACGTCAACAATTTCGAGCGTGTCGTCGGGAACATCCAAAGGCAATGATGAGAGCCCTCGCGCGACGTCCCTCAAGGTGATCTCTTTTTGTGCAGGGTTCATCGAAAGCGATGGTGAAACATTCCGCCGGGCTTCCGCTTGCAAGACAACAGGCTCATTGAAACGTACTCGAGCCACACCGGGTAGCGTCGGACCCCTTCTGATAACAATGCCACGCAGATCCTCGACCCGATCAAGCGCTATCTCGACAGCAGTTTCTCCACCCGGCAGGACAAAAGCTTCCGATCCAATGAGCTCAGAAAAGCCCTCTCTAACGCAAAGAATGCCAATATCCGCCCCCGAAACACCGACCGACAAACGCACGATCGCCGGTCCCTCACAGATCGGTTGCGCTTTCCAGATCAAGCCATAACCCCAGGCGGGCTCATCGATAATTAGATCACCAGTTTCCTCATCCAAAACACCCATACCAGCTAGTTCGAATGAATCAGCAGTATCAGCCGCCGATTCTTCCGTCGCTACAAGAACAGGGGTAACATAGACAGGCTCGCGTTCATGTATGAGCCTCAATCCGTCAACGGCAACCGGCACGCCTTCCGGACGACGCAGAAGGAAATTTTCACCGTCCATCACGAGGGCTTCGTGATACCCCACCGATGCCAACCACTCCAGCGCCTGCGAAACGCTCTGCTTTCTTTCCGCTAATGCGTGGTTAAGTTCAACAAGAATCCAGGGATTAAATTTGTCAAGTGTCTGAAGAGAGCCCTTCAAAACTTCTAGGTCGAAGCTGTCGACATCAACCTTAAGAAGATCAAGCCTGTCCCATTCCAAACGCCGCATTTCCGCGTCCACTGTGGAGAAAGGAAACTCCTCCACTTCTGCAGGACTGCCCCAGACGCGGAATATCGCATCACGACGGTTGCCTTCAGCTTCCCCTAGGGCAATCTGGCGAACCTCGACATTTGAAATCCCGTTGAGCTCAAGATTTTGCCTGAGCATCCGGTGCGTTTCCGTCGGTTCGAATGCAACAACGCGACCTTCAGGCGCACAGCGACCAAAAAGTGCCGAATAATATCCGATATTGCCCCCGACATCAAAAATGCGCCAATCGGGGCCAATGTTGCGGACACACCAACGTTTAGTTTGCATCTCGCAATAAGGATAGTAGCCCCGCATATGAGCGTAATAGGCGCCAAGCCGAATTGGCTCTGCCTCGGGAACCATGGTCCAGATCGGAGCCAGATCGAGCTGAACAGCGGGAGCCGGAGCTTCAACGGCCGCATCTGTCTGGCGTTCGACCAGTTGTTGCTCTTCAGAATCCAAAATGTGCTCTGGTTGCGAGCCAGACGGCGAGTTGAGGAAGGATTGCACAATGTCCCTGATCGATCGCCGCATTTATTTCCTCCACTGTCATAACTCTAAGATCGAAAGTTTCAAGATCGTCATGATCAGCAACGCCCGCAAGACGACAATCCGTCAGAGCAAAAAGATGCGCCCGACCGCAGCCCTGATTGCCGCTAACGGCATAACTGCCAAAGCTAATGGCATTCTCAGCCACATAACCGGTTTCTTCGCGCAGCTCCCGCAGCATCGCTTCAACGGCATCTTCCCCGGGCTCCAAATGGCCAGCAGGAAAGGTCATGGAATAGCATCGGGCCCCATGCTTATATTGCCACAAAGTCAAAATACGGCCGTCTGTGAGAATGGGCACGGCAATCGAAAAATCAGGTAACTGAACTTGATGATAGTCATCGACAACGCGCCCATCCGGCAACGACACGGCTTCGATCGAAAGGGTCACGAAGGGAGACGCATAGACCTCCCTTCGATTTCTTACGGACCAGATATTCGTCATCGCTGCTTCAGCCCCCTCAAGCTGTGACAACCCTATCAAGAAGCGCACGTAGTGTCTGGTCTAACCTCAAATCGGCTTAGCAGTTATTAGCAGATGCCATCCCAGGCTCTGTTCAAGCGCACGAAACAACTCCGGCGGCATGGTTTCAAACCATGGTTGCCGCACATATTCGTAGTTGACGTATTGCTCAATCTGATACGGGAAAATATGATCCTGTCGAATTTCAGTAGCTTCAAAGCATCCAGAAAGAAGCTCTTGAACGTCGCGCTCATCGTAGGTGAAGGCAATCGGGCACCCTGACTGAGCTTCTGGTTGGTCGAGCCCAGCTTCAATCATAGCAGCCTTCCAAGACCTTTTTGCATATAGCATAATTCTCAGTTCACCATCCGGCTTGATAACTTTACGGATTTGTTCAATTACGCCTCGCGGATTGGGTGTATGATGAATCACGCCAAAAGAGTATACCAAATCAAAGTTGCTCTCGGGGAAGCCTTGTGTAAGCGCTTCAGCGTTCAACTGTTGAAGGTTTCCATCTTGTTCAAACACTTCAAATCGTGACTTGGCGATTGCAAGACTTGCTTCCGAAAGCTCTATCCCAGAATATATTGCACCGTTACGCGCGAAGTTGATCGCGTCAGTGCCAATGCCGCATCCGACTTCCAGTACCTTTTTACCGTTCCAACGTGAGAATTCCGCAAAACCCGGAATGTGGGGCTCGACAAAGTACTTCCGGGCTTCAACTTCATCGAAGTATTCTTGAGAACCCACTTCGCGCTTTGAATGTCGGACATTACAGGGGCGGCGATTCCAGTACTCTTTTACATCTTCAATGGTGGCGTTGTTAGTCACAGGTGAATCCTTTATTGAATGAAGATAGCAGTTTCAGTTACTCAGCGGTTTGTCTTGCAGCGGCCTGGAGCTCTAAATCGATCAGGCTTCTCATCTTTTATAGAGATGCAGGAACAACACCGCATGTCACACCGATGTTTCAACCAAGTTATGCATCAACTGGTTGAACCCTTTTTACAGTTATCCGTTCAAGAGCTATTCGAGATCTCCCAATCGAGTGAAGGCGTACCTCAATAGGAAGAGGTAAATCCTGCGTTGTGATTTGCAGTGGTAGAGATATGATTTTCCTTGATCCGAAAAATTTGACTTTTACAACCGCTACCGTCTTCTCACCCTGCATAATTTCGAGTTGTAACTTCGATGTGGGCGAGTGATTCCAGCGTTTTATGAGACTCACATCGACTCTGTAGTTGCCGGGCATCAAATTGGCGTAAGGACCATAAAATATATGTCCACTCGCTCCTGTGGAGTGAATTACATTTTCATCCCTTTTTCCAGCTGCACCTGCATGCATTTCGTCGGTCCAGTCTTGCGCATCGACAAACGCAGACTTTAGCAAATAGCCGTGCCGCAATCTGGCTGAGAACGGCGTTCGACTGCAGCCAACGAAACGCTGCATTACAGACTCGAAACCATTATGTATGGCATTCACACCAATAATCCGGCGGGGCTCTTTATTCGACGCTAAGTGATCCCGCTCGTTTGTTACGACTGTATAAAATTGCTCCATCAAGGCGGACGAAGCATCGCCCTCCACCTTTTTTGGAAGTCCAAAATTAATTATAAAAGTATCTGCGCGATCAATAACGTCTATATCGCCTTGCCAACAAGATACATCCGTTAGGAATCCTAAATTTCGCCAACAATTCGTAAAAAGATCATATATCCGGTCTTTTGGACCAAGCCAGATGACATTCGTATTTCTTGGAGCGTTGGCAAATAGATCAACAAGAAATGGAAGTACGTGTTCCGGCGTTCCGACTTCAAGATCATAAGACTCTGGCCTATAGCGCGCCTCAATCAAACCTTTCAGAGGCTGATCGATTGCTTGGCTAAGCGCTTTGCGATACGCCATGTTTATGGTGTCAGTTAGGCTGATTTCTTCCAAGTCGATCCCAGCAAGACCCCAAATTTCCGATTGATCCGGTATTTCCGGCTGCAAAAGATTGTGAAAAAAATCGTCCGCACTGTTTTCCACACTCTTATGTGCGTGAGCCGGAGTGGTTTGACGAGTGTGGTCGCAGTGATAACCAAGAACAAAAGGTAAGGCGTCATCAATCTTGCCATGACGCATAACGAGACGCTTCGAAATATTTGCGTCTACATGCCAACCCAGCAGCATCCTCTCATCGAAACCGTGAATGGAGAAGAGGTCGTCTCGTTTTATTAGCTGAAAATCACCAGGCGCATCGTACAGGATAGAGTCCATCCCGTACACTACCTCATTCAAATAGAAGTTCTCTCCCGCTTCACGCGTTTCAGCGATAACCCCAGCCGGATCAAGCCGATTAAAGCTCTCCCACAGCGTCTCAGGTATCTCGAAACGAGGGGCACAATAAAATCCGTCTTCCAGTCTCGCCAACTGGTCAGACAAGGACTGCGACCCGCGTGGTACGAAGATCATGTCCGTATTGGTCGACAATATCCAACGATTTGCAGGATTGGATCGCCTGACGGCAGCATTACGCGAAATCGGCTCCAGAGCCTTCAGGTGCGTACGAGACGCAAACAGCTGATTGTGAAGACTCGGCCTTATGCGGATGATCCGCAAAAGACGCTTCGCACGATCTGTCAGCGTGTCACAGATCGCCTCCGGGAAGGTCGGAAAATCATCCGGTGTGTTATAGTCAACGAAAAGAATTTCATCGTTTTCGTCGGTCAGCACTTCCGCCATACAATTCAGGCTGAGAGCAGCCCGCTTGTGGAGGTTATAGCCGTAACTGTCGTTCCTTCCATAGAGAACGATCGATATCATGACATTACCCGGGCATGTTTCGCTGCGGCAGCGTCAGAGAGCCAATCCCCCATGCCAGGTCTGATCAGCGTTATCGCAGCCGAAAGCTTCGCAGCATCAACAACACGCCACGGGTCGATAACAGCCTTCGGTCCCGCCGCAGCAATGTCGAGATTGCGATAGGCTTTCCAAGGCGTCACGATGGCAACAACATCCGCTCCCGCCATGGCGCTTTCCGCATCTACCTTGATCACGATCCCATCGGCGATCTGATCCGGAAGGCTGATGAGAGCCTGCGGGTCTGTAATCCGCACTTTATAACCGATGCTGATCAGTTTGTGAGCCAGTGCCAATCCCTGGCTTTCCTCGATCACCGGGGTTTCCGGCTTGTAGGACAACCCGAGGATTGCCACCTGGGCCCCCGGATCAACCGAGGCCGCTATCGCCCGAACAAGCCGCTCCGTCTGGTGATCATTGATAACATCTGTCGCTTCGGCAAGATCCGTGCGCGCGCCGAGGCTGCGCCCAAGCGCCGCGAATGCCTTGTTATCACGCGGAAAACAGGGGCCACCATAACCAATGGCGCCCTTGATGTATTTCTTTCCGATGCGGCTATCTGCACCGAGAGCGTCCGTCACGACATCGGCATCGGCACCATCGAGATGATCGCACATGTCAGCGATCATGTTCGCATAGCTGATCTTGGTGGTCACGTAAGTGTTGACGGCGATCTTGCAAAGTTCTGCATTGACCCAGTTCATCCGCTGGAACTCAGGATTGCTCTCGGTCGAACCACGATAGACGCTTTCGAGCAAATCTCCCGCTTTAGGATCGCTTTCGCCGATAAGTATCATATCGGGGTAAAGCATGTCGCGGACGACCGTGCCGAGCGCGATGAATTCCGGATTGTAGCACAAGCCGAGATCCGAGCCCACGGTTCGACCAGACGCACGTTCCAGCGTCTGACGCAGAATACCGCCTGTGGAGCCGGGCATGACGGTGGAGGTGACAACAACGTTGTGATAGCCGATCTTGTCATGCAATGCCGCACCGATGCTCTCGAGCGCGGAGATTACGTAGTCATTGCGGAAAAAACGATCCGGACCGCTTGGCGTGGGGACGATGATGAAAGTCACGTCCGAGGAAAGCACCGCCTCCCGCATGTCGGTCGTAGCTCGAATGCGCCCACCATTTTCCGTGATTAATTCCTGAAGTTGCGGCTCAGGAACCGGCGCCACGCCACGATTGATCGAATCCACAAAAGCGGAATTCAAATCCATACCAATGACGTCAAAGCCTTTTTTGGCAAACACGGCAAGCATAGGTGCACCAAGTTTGCCCAGACCTATTACAGAAAGTTTCGGCTTCATGATAATATCTCGCTAGGGATCAGGCCACTGGCCGTCACTTGTTTTTTCCACGTGCAAGCTCGGCCTGACGAGCAATCCAAGGATAGGTACGAGCCAACCCCTGCTCAAGCGTTAGACTTGGCTCCCAACCCAGCTTTTCCCGAATGAGGTCATTGTGGGAATTGCGTCCACGGACACCCTGCGGGCCTGGAATATTACGAATTTCGAGATCCTTGCCAGCCACTCGCATGGTAATCCTGGCGAGTTCATTGATCGAAACCATCTCTTCCGATCCAATATTCACCGGACCGGCAAAGGTTTCGCACCGCGTCAAACGCAAAGTAGCCTCGAGGCATTCATCGACGAATAGAAACGATCGAGTTTGCAGACCATCGCCCCAAATTTCGATCGCTCCACCGGCTTCAGCCTCGGCGACTTTGCGGCAGAGCGCAGCCGGCGCCTTCTCACGTCCGCCGACCCAGGATCCTTCCGGGCCAAAAATATTGTGATAACGCGCGACACGGCATTCCATCCCGTGATTGCGGTTGTAAGCGAGATAAAGTCGCTCGGAAAACAGCTTTTCCCAACCATATTCACTGTCTGGATTTGCGGGATAGGCACTATCTTCCCGCGTCACGGGAGCATTGGGATCGGTCTGGTTATGCTCGGGATACATACAGGCCGAAGAGCTGTAAAAGACCCGCTTTATGTTGCGACGGTAGCAGGCATCCAAGACATTGAGATTGATGGTAGCCGAATTGTGCATGATATCGGCATCGTTCTCGCCCGTAAAAATATATCCCGCACCACCCATATCAGCAGCTAGCTGGTATACCTCATCAAACCTGCGATCAATCACCGCGCGACAATTGGACTGCTCACGCAAGTCTGCAATAACGAAATCGTCAGCCTCTGTTGCGGCATATTCTGGGAACTTGAGGTCTACACCCCTCACCCAAAAACCTTCACGTTTCAAGCGCTTAACCAGATGTGCGCCAATAAATCCACCTGCTCCGCAGACGAGTGCCGTTTTCATGTGTCTCTTCCCAACAAGAAAAATCCGTAATTATGCGCCGGCAGCAGCTATCAGATTATGCTGGAAGTTTTCAATAGGTTTCGAATTATTTCCGATCTTTTCAGAATGTTTCTGCGCTAATCGGCCATCAATCGATTGCGTGACCTCCCCCTATACGTTAGGACGCGCTAAAAAGCATAGCGAGACTCCGCGGCATATGCGGCCGAACAACTGCAGGATAGTGCCTTTGCCTATCTGAACTCCGCCATGATAAAAACGCATGACAAAAGAGCGATGAACCGTTGAATTTCGATACTCGAAAAATCCTCGTCGTTGATCTGGACGGAACCCTTCTCCGCACAGACATGTTGTACGAAAACTTCTGGTCGGCTTTCGGCTCAGACTGGCGCTGTCTTTTCAGCACAATATCGGCGCTGCCACGCGGACGCGCTCACCTGAAACGTCACCTCGCCTGCGCGGCAGTCGTCGACGCTCAGGTGCTTCCTTACAACACCAAGGTGCTTGCCTATATCGAAAAATGGAGAAGCGCAGGTGGGCGTACCGCTCTCGTCACCGCTTCTGATCAGCAGATTGCGCAAGGAATAGCGGACCACCTCGGTATCTTTGATGAGGTTCACGGCTCCGACGGCACGCGAAACCTGAAAGGCGCCACGAAAGCCGCATTTTTGGAAGAGCGTTTCGGTGAAAACGGTTTCTTGTACATGGGCGACGCCGCCGCCGATTTGCCTGTATGGGAGCGTGCAGAAAAAGCAATTACGGTGGATGTACCGAGGAAAGTACGCACGAAAGTCGACGCTCTCTGCGATACAGTCGAGCATCTCCAAAGCGAGAAAGATAACTTTAGACCTTACATCAAGGCGCTCCGGCCTCACCAGTGGCTAAAGAACCTTCTCGTATTCGTACCACTGCTTGCCGCGCATCAATTCGATGGAGGAACCATCGTTTTATCGATGACGGCTTTTGTGTGTTTTAGTCTGATAGCATCAGGCGTATATATCCTGAACGATCTGCTTGATCTTTCTGCAGATAGAGCACATCCGCGAAAACGAAACCGACCATTTGCCGCAGGCGCTGTTCCCATCGCGCACGGCACGCTAATGGCGGGAGCACTTGTAGGTTTCGGCTCTCTTCTCGCAATTTTGATAAGCTGGAAATTTCTGGTAGTCATGGTTGGCTACTATCTGCTGACAACCGCCTATTCGCTTTATCTGAAGCGGTTGATCATCCTTGACATCTGCATGCTTGCCGCACTTTATACGGTAAGGATGTTTGCCGGCTCTGTAGCGACATCGATTGACATATCAATCTGGCTGCTGGCTTTTTCTGTTTTCTTTTTCCTATCTTTAGCAGCTATCAAAAGACAGGCGGAGTTAATCGACAGCGCAGAGCGGGGCGATCTGAAACCGAGCGGCAGAGGTTATCATGTCGATGATTTGCCTATAATTTCAATGATTGCAATTGCCGCTGGCTATGTTTCCGTGCTCGTGATGACACTTTATGTCAATTCTCCCGCTGTGGTGCAGCTATACGCGCGTCCGGAGGCGCTTTGGGGCGTTTGCGCGATTATATTATATTGGATCACCCGTGCCGTGATGATGGCACACCGTGGTTTGATGCATGACGATCCAGTTGTCTACGCGGCCAAAGATGGCACGAGTCAAATATGCGCACTGATAATCCTAGCCTTCACACTGGGAGGTGCATTGTTGTGACACTCGGCGTTCTGACTTTTCGATATTCGATATTTGCGGTTATCGCCACTTTAGCAAATCTTGCGACACAAAGATTTGTTCTTCAGGCTGGAAGTACCAAAGTCCACTTTATCGCAGCAATCGGAATGGGAACAATCGTAGGTCTCGTAATAAAATATGCGCTCGACAAGCAGTGGATATTTTATGACCAAGATGCGGGACTGAAAAACAACACCCGAAAATTCTCGCTTTATACCCTGATGGGCATTTTTACCACTCTGATATTCTGGACAGCCGAAACGGTATTTTGGCTAATCTGGCAAACCGATCTCATGCGAGAAGCAGGCGCCATTATTGGGTTGGCCATCGGATATGTTGTTAAATACAATCTCGACAAGCGGTTTGTTTTTAACGACAAGCGCAAAGAGATCACGTTATGAAAATATCTGGCTGGGGTCGATATCCGTCGATAGATACCCAACTTCATTTTCCGCGTGATGTGGAAACACTGCTTGGCTTAGTCACTTCCAGGCACAGCGTCATAGCCCGTGGCAACGGCCGCGCCTATGGTGACAGTGCGATTAATCCATTCAGCACTATTTCAATGAAATATTTTAACCACATGGTTTCTTTCGACCCCAAGACTGGTCAGCTAGTCGCCGAGGCCGGCGTATTGTTGGGCGACATCATCAAAACATTTTTACCCAAGGGTTGGTTTCCCATGGTCACCCCAGGAACGAAATTCGTTACCCTAGGCGGCATGATTGCCGCGGATGTCCACGGTAAAAACCACCACAAGGAGGGTAGTTTTCGAACGTGTGTCGACTGGATAGATGTCCTAGATGTCAACGGGGAAATTACCCGATGCTCCCGGGAGATGAACATTGATCTCTTCGAATATACGTTGGGCGGCATGGGGTTGACCGGCATCATTCTACGCGCCGCCTTCCGACTTAGACGCGTCGGGACTTCGTGGGTCCGGCAAACAACCGTCCCTGCTCCGAACCTGCAAGCGGCAATGGAAGTCTTCGAAAAATACAAGGATGCCACTTACTCGGTTGCTTGGATCGATTGCCTCGGACGGGGAAAGAACCTGGGGCGCTCCCTGATTATGTTGGGTGAACATGCGTCTATATCCGACCTTCCGGCAAAGCATATCGGCGAACCATTTGAACAACCAGAGAAACGTCAAGTAAGATTTCCAATCACCATGCCGAGCGGCATATTGAATCGAGTAAGCGTGAGCTTATTCAATCAGCTATATTACAAAAATGGCGCCAGAAAAGCTGGAGAATCCCTGGTCGATTGCGATTCATATTTTTACCCTCTCGATACCATACTTGGCTGGAACCGGATTTATGGTCGGAACGGGTTCGCGCAGTTTCAATGTGTCTTACCTCTTGATCGTTCGGAAAGAGGTATTTGTGCCCTGCTTGACGCCATTTCCCTTGCCGGAGCCGGCTCTTTTCTCGCTGTTCTTAAGAAACTCGGTCCACAGGAAAGCAGATTTTCCTTTCCCATGGAGGGTTACACCCTCGCTCTTGATTTTCCGATCTCACAGAAAACCCTGACTTTGCTGAATCGTCTAGATGAAATTGCCATTGAAAATGGTGGGCGTTTCTATCTTGCAAAAGACAGCCGCATGTCGGCCCGCACGTTACGTGTTTCAGATGAGCGCGCAGAAAAGTTCGTACAGAATAGGGATGAGAAAGGCTGGAGAGGCCGTTTTATTTCGTCCCAGGCAGAAAGGCTCTCTATATGACGAAACCACCTGTCCTTATTATTGGCGCCCGGTCAGATATTGGCAAGGCTGTAGCCCATAAGTTTGCTGCAGGGGGATACGCTATCCAACTTGCAGCGCGCAATGCCGAAGGCCTTGATGTCGAGAAACGCGATATCGAACTTCGTTATGGTGTCGAGGTGACGTTGCATGAATTTGACGCGCTCTCGATAGAGACCCACGAAGAATTCCTGAACAGTCTTCCCCGATTGCCTGAAATTGCAATATCGACCATCGGATTGATGGGCCAACAAGAGGAAAGCGAACGTGATCCTATCGCCGCAAGCCACGTTATGCGCAGTAACTACGAGGGCCCGGCGAGTATCCTGGCGCTTCTAGCCAATCGGTTCGAACAACAGGCCGCGGGTACGATTGTCGGGATAAGCTCCGTCGCTGGGGAGCGGGGTCGCGCAACCAATTATGTTTACGGTTCCGCCAAAGCTGCTTTTACCGCGTTTCTTTCCGGCTTGCGCAATCGCCTGGCCAAGCGTGGGGTCCATGTCGTTACGGTTCTACCCGGATTTGTCGCCACCAAAATGACAGAAGGGATGGATTTGCCCGCAGCTCTTACAGCAGAGCCGACTGAAGTCGCAGTAGCAATAGAGCGCGCCGTTATACAAAAAAAGAATATCGTCTACGTACGCTCTATCTGGCGATTGATAATGTTGATCATACGCAATATTCCGGAGCGTTTTTTTAAAATGATGAAGATATAAGCACCATATATCTAGACCATTTCTTCCAAATACTGAAGCACTTTAGTTTGATCACGCCGATACTGGCATAGTCCTTGCCTGGCATTTTAGAGAGATCGTCGCGGGGCGGCGACGGAGAAGCAACGAATGGGAATGATTTGGCAGACACCTGAACCAACCGGCCCGAAGGGCGCGCTAGTGGTGCAAGGCATGGCTGTGTCCCTTTCTTTTCTCGTGCCGTTTCTAGCCGGCTTCAGCTTTGTGATGAACCATTTCTATGTGGCGGGCGGCTATCTGCACGATAGCGGCTGGTTCGCGGCGCTGATGTGGCGCCCGCTGGACTTCAACCTCACCAATCCACCTGTTATAGACAACAATCTTTTTTATAGCACGCATCTGTCGCCGATCCTTTATGGTATCGGCCTGTTGAGTTTCTTCTGGCCCTGGGGACCGATAACATGGTTTGCCAGCTTCCAAGGCGTCATTCTGGGTGGCAGCGGCCTAATGGCCTGGATCACTGTGCGCAGAATACCCTGTTTTGCAGAGAAACCGCTTTGGCAGGCATTTCTGGCACTGGCTTTCGCCTTCAATGGCCTAGCTATGTTTATCTTGGCTTATCCGCATATCGAAGCGTTGGGAGCACTGATGGCTTGCGCCTGCCTCGCCGCCTTCTTCAGCGGCAAGCGGCGGTTGGCGGTGCTGTTTTTGCTAATAGCGCTTTCGGTTCGAGAAGATATGGGCTTCCACGTCGTTGCGCCGCTGGGGCTTTTATGGATCTGGACCATGTGGAGTAACCGCCGTGTGACAGCTGGGAGCGATGTGCTGGCGCTGCTGACGCTGGCGTTCTGCCTGTCGCTGGCCGCCGTGCTGATCCGCAGTTGGCAATTTCCAGCCGATGGCGCCTTTACCCGCATCTACACAGGCGTACCACCTTATGCCCACCTGACGTGGTCACTGATGCAGGAGCGGCTCACCCTCTTGTTTTCACAACGGCTCTACCTCCTGCAGCCCGCCGCTGTCGCCTTATTTGCGACGATCATATGGCGAAATCCTGTACCTATTTTGGGTTTCGTAGCCTATATTCCATGGTCACTTCTCAATTTAACCGCCTTCAGTGATGCTGCGGGCCACATGGACGTCTATTATCCCTTTCCCTTTCAGATCGCTATTTTCTGGTTTTTATGGTGGACCGGAGTTCCGCAAATATCACATCTAGTGGTTACCGACACGCTCCGTCAGCAGGCAAGCACGAAGATATTGGTTCCAATATTTTTGATTGCCGGCATTTCCATGAGTTTCCCATGGAGTACCATTCTGCCTGCCTGGAACGGTGGCGTAATAAGAGCTACTGAGGAAGCAGCAGACACTATAGTGCAAAACCGTCATCTCTTGGGACGCATCAAAGCCGATCCAGCTATGCTGTCGCTGCGGCCGCGCGCATTTCTGCAAGAAGACGATCTCGATGATCCAGATATTGGCAACGAACCGGCACCTGAAACATTAATCTGGCATGCTAACAGCATCCGCTTTGGTAAAGTACAACAGCACTTGGAAAACTTTGAGGCCGAAATGCTGTATCGGATTACTGACACACCATTCTACCTCGCCTCACATCTGCCGCGCGTTCAACTTGAAAGTGCCGGTCTCGCACTGCGACCGATGATGGACATAAACATGCTGCCGCTGATGAAAACGCGGTACGGCCAAGTAAACGCCTCTATTCTCGATTTGGCCAGCAATGGCGGGAAACACAAACTGTATGGCCCTGGTTTGGTGTTACCCCCAGGCAAATACCGCCTCGAAATGGATATGCGAATTTTCGACGATCACGCCGATGAAGCCATGGTGGAGGTGTATAATACCCAAACTGGTTCCATTATTTCTGCCCCCCTGCAGCGCGGGCTAGGCGGCAGCCCCGCCACGACCGACATTGAATTTACCATCCAGCGGCACCACCAGGGCAATTGGGAGTTTCGCGTTTCGGGAAATAACCTGCACGGCATCCGTATTACGGGCGTCTGGCTCCGTTCACTCGGCCAGGGCGACAAAACTGATGCAACTGAGAGTGTGCCTGGGAATTGATCAACCGCGGCAATCCCAGTCGCTTTCCGACCGAAAATCTGGCCGCAGCAACTCTGCCGCATTAAAGGGAGGAAACTCGCCAGACCCAGCACGAAGTGCATCATAGCCTACACAAACTAGGGACGCATGATATTCCTCCCCGCGTCACAAAGCACTATGGAGCCATAGGTAGACCGTTGTACTAACGTGCGGTGGCGCACCACGCCACCAGCCGCCTGCCTATCATATTTTCAGTGCTCAACATCTTTGAGTTTACTAAGAACTGACAGAAGCAAGTCTGTGGATCTCGCCCAATTGAATTGGCTCCGAAGTTCACTTGCTACTCGACTTCTAGTCTCAAAATCTGGTGGAAAGTTAGCCAATTGATGCATGGCATCTGCCCAGTCTTGCGGTTTCTCTGGATCGCAAAAAATCGCCATATCGTGCAGCAATTCTGTCATGGCGGGTCTCGCACTACAGATGCAGGGAACTTCAAGCATCAACGCCTCTAACGGAGGCAAGCCAAAACCTTCATATAAACTGGGAAAAAGTAGTCCCTTGGATCGTCTCAATACCCTAGCCAACTGCCCATCCGTCAGACGTCCAACCGGATGTATCTTTCCTCTGCTATTAGAGGTCAACTCCGTAGAGAATCCTTTCGGAGATTTTCCGACGACGACCAAATGATAGTCTTGGGCATTGCTGAGGCCCATTGCCTTAATCACGACGTCGATATTTTTATGGTAATCGTTAGAACCTATACAGACGAAGTAAGGCGCGTCGGGCGTAAGTAAATCGACGCTCTCGTCTTCGTCCCATTCTACAACATCGACGCCATTATAAACGACATGTATCTTTTCCTTCGAAATACCGATAATCCGTGAAATATCGTCCGCACTGCTTGCACTCACAGTCACAATAAGATCGGCGTTTCTAATTGTATGGATGTATTTTTGTTTCCATTCGCCGATTGTTGACTTTTGAAATATGCTCTCAAATAGCAAAGGAATAACGTCGTGCACCATAACGACGGATCGAGGAGGCAACTCAGAGGGACACCAATGAACAGACGGAAAAAAATGAATGGGTTTTTCGCGAATTGATAAAACGTCGAGCGTCGCGAGTACCTCTCGCTTTATTAATTCCTTCAATATTTCACGCGCAACTCTACCGACACCTCGTCTATCAACTAAAGTACCCGTACTATACTGGATATTGAGACCCTGAACACATAAAGGAAAATATTCAGGGCACTCGATGGCCTCACTGGACCTTGATACGATTCCCTGTTTTGGAAAGCGCTTTCGTATCGCTCTTCGTATCAAACGCTCAGGATTAAGGGAGCGAAGTGTCGTCCTGAAACCACCTCTGTCAGTTTTCCCTTTTTCGTCGCCAACTCGGCCTCCACTCATTTGCGCTGATATCACATCATTTGCAACACGATTGACTACCTCCTGGGCATACTTTGAAGCCAGCAGGTAGTTTAGTTCTCTAGCAATTTTCAGCTCATCTTCATGGTTCAGAAGATCAAGGGCCATTATGTGCCTTTCGAAAGAGTGACCATCGTTTTAATGCCCCCCAGCTTTTTCTTTTGAGCTGGCAGACAGCGCAAAAGCACTATCCCATTTAAAACATGGGAATAACATGAAACAAGCCAATTCAAAGTCCAGCGGTTGTCGGCAGCATTTTCATTTCCCCGCTGCCAGCACCGCCTCCGCCTCATAGATGGCGCAGACGATGTGATAAAACGTGCTTGCCGGCGCCGGTTCGTCGAGCATTGGCCTGTCGGCCGGCCATTTGTCGAACCACAGGCCCTTGACCGGCGTGTCGAGGAAAGGCTGCAGCGCACCGATGGCGCTGAGACCGGAGGCGAGGTAACGCTGCCGTTCCTCACCGCCCGTGACGCTCGCCAGCCGCACCGCAGCCTTCAGCCATTCCGTCTGCGGCCATAACCGCGCCAACCCGTCATGCACCGAAAAATCGTCATAGAGGCTCATCACCGCCACCTTGCGGCGCGGGCAGATGCCGTATTCCTCGCCGATCTCGAACAGCCGTTTGGCCTTGTCGATCGCCTCGTCGTTTCCACGCAGGCTGCCCCAGCGCACCAGAAGCCAGGCCCATTCGAACTGGTGGCCAGGTTCCATGATCCGGCCCTTGTCGCTCGCATGCGGCGTCCAGTCATGAGCGAAGAATTCGCGCAAGCCGCCATTGCCGCCATCGATGAAGCGCTCAAGCGCAAGACCCGCGATCTCGTCGGCCAGCGCCGACCACGGACCATCCGGGTCCTGCTGCTCCCAGGCCAGCATCGCCTCGAAGAGATGCATGTGCGGATTGGAGCAGAGCGGCGCGCGCGGCGGGTTTGCTTCCTCGAAGCCGGCGACCGGATGTTTGTAATCGCGCTGAAGGATGGCAAGGATATCGAGCGCCCGGCCGCGCATCTCATCCCTGCGTTCGGGAAGGCTTGCCGCCGCCTGTGCGGCGGCAAACAGCGCAAAGGCCTGATTGTAGAGATCGAAGGAGGGATCGATCAGCCTGCCGGTCTGGTCGGCAAGGTTGCCGTAAAGGCCGTTTTCGAGGCGATAGACCGTCTCGAACCAGGAGAGCCCATGCAGGAGCGCGTCTTTCCACGGCCCCTGCCAGCCATGCTGACCGGCGGCGGCGAAACAATAGGCCTGGCGCGGCTGCACGCGGGCGCGGCGGTCATCGGAAAAAACCGGTTTGGCATCCTGGCCGAGACGTTCGTAAAAACCGCCATCCGGCCGGGCCGAACCCGCCTCCCACCACAGGGGCAGGGCGTCCTCATCCAGCCATTTGCGTAATCTTCCGATCTCTTCGGCAAGCGTCTGCGAAATGCTCGGAAATGGCAAGGTCATGCGTCAACTCTCTGTTTTACGTCGTGGTAGGGACGAATACGCCAAGAGAACCCAGAAGCAAACGCTTGAATTTATGTTTTGTGACGCTGTCAACCATAAACGCTATTCATTTGCTCTCTCATAAAGCCTGCGGCACGGGAGGCAGGGTGCTGGCTCTACAATGCCCTCGCCGCACGTCCTTAAAGTTGGCAATGTGGTCAAACCCGGCATTGATGGCCTTGGCACTGAGCGCCAAATCATGACAACAGTTTGGCGCTAGAGAACAACGGGGACCATGGACGCAATGGCGGCAATCGAAAAACTGGCGGAAAGCTTCATCACAGCGAGCCGCGAGGAGGCGAAGATCTCTCTGGCGGCGGTGCAGGCGGAGGGTCTCATTCCTGCTACGCTTGGAGAGGCTATGGCGGTCCAGCGGGCTTTTGCTGAGAGCTGGGCAGAACCGGTTGCCGGCTGGAAACTGGCGATCCGCGCGGATGGCGAGGCCATCGGGGCGCCCATGTTCGATTGTGTGCGGGTCGATGAAGCCAATGCTGCTTCTTTTTCCCATTACGGCACCGAAGGCATCGAGGTCGAGATCTGCTTTACGCTTTCGGCGGATATTCCTGCGGCGGCAGCGGGGCCACTTACGAGGGCCGACCTGATAGGATTTATAGACAAGGTTCACCTTGGTGCTGAACTTCTCCGCTATAGGCTGGTGGAGAAAAATCAGGTGCCGTTTCCTCTTTTCCTCGCGGATCGCCTCGCCAACCACGGTTTCGTCATCGGCCCGGAAGTCGATAAAGCCGTCGTGGACATCTTTGCCGGAAATGGCGAGAACCTGCCGCAGCTCACCGTTACCGAGGGGTCGGTATCGCTGTTCGATGCTACGGTAAAACATCCGAATGGCGATCCGCTCGCACCGCTGGTTGCCTTTGCCAATGCGGCATTCAACACAGGCGAAATGCTCAAGGCGGGCAATGTCGTAACCACGGGCAGCCTTTGTGGCGCGATACCGAGCACACTAGCCGGCGAGACGCACATTGCGCTGAAATCGGCTGGCGCCTTCACGCTGTCCGGTCCGAGACCATAGGCGTCCGGTCAGCCGGACGTTCTTTTTTCAGCCGTCTACCGTCTTCATCGCCGCCACGACTTCCGATGCCATCGAAAGGTCATTTAACTCGCCCATATTCGCCGAGAAAATCAAGCAGCGCCCGGATGCGTGAGGGCAGCGGTCCGCGCTGGCCGACATAAACCGCGTGAAACGTTTCCGTTTCACCCGTATCGAGATGATCGAGCACTGAGACCAGTCGGCCGGCGGCGATGTCCTCCCTTACGGTGAAGGCAGCAAGGCGCACCAACCCGACACCGGCAAGCGCCAGACGGCGAAGGCCTTCGCCATCACTGACCTGCACACGCCCCGTTGCGGGAATGACGACGGTCTTGCCGTCCTCTCGCAGCGGCCAGCCATCGGTCGACCGGGCATATCCAAGCGCAAGGCGGTTATGCACTTCAAGATCATCAATGGTTTGCGGCACGCCGCAGCGCTCCAGATAATCCGGGGCGGCGGCAATGATCATCCTTGTCTCACCGAGCTTCCGGGCAACGAGACTTGAGCTTTTCAAAGGCCCGGCGCGCACCGCAACATCCATGCGCTCCGCAAGAAGATCGACCACCAGATCGGTCTGGACGATATCAAGCGTAACACCCGGATGAAGCGCAAGAAACCGCGGCAGGATCGGCGCGAGAATATGGGTCGCATAGGACGCGCTGGTGTTGATCCGCACGCGGCCGATGGGCTTTTCGCCCTCTCCGGCGGCGCGTTCTGCCTCTTCGAGATCGGCGAGGATGCGGGTGGCCCTTTCATAGAAGGCGCATCCTTCCGGCGTTATCTGAAGCTGGCGGGTGGAGCGATTGAGGAGACGCGCGCCAAGCCGGCTTTCCAGCCGGGCGATGAGCTTGCTCACCGCAGAAGGCGTCATGTTTGCCGCCGCGGCCGCGCGGGAAAAACCGCCGAGCTCGACGACCCGCACGAAGATTTCCATCTCCCCTGCCCGATTAATCTCCAGTCGTGCCATGATGACTTCATCTCACAAGTGATAGTATTTTCGGCATTCTATTTCATGGGAGTGATGGCGTCTACCTTCAGAGTGCGGTCAGGCCATAGAAGCCCGACACGGCCGCACCGTCACGCATGAACGGCAGGGCGCGGCACGACCACAAAGCATGAAAGGAATGCCCCAATGGAATATCGCTCCCTCGGCAAATCCGGCCTGAAGGTGCCCGTCTTGAGCTTCGGCACGGGAACCTTCGGCGGCACTGGCCCGCTCTTCAGCAACTGGGGCACGTCTGATGCCACGGAGGCCCGGCGTCTTGTCGATATCTGCCTGGAGGCCGGCGTCAATCTGTTCGATACGGCCGATGTGTATTCCAACGGCGCATCCGAAGAGGTACTCGGCGAAGCCATAAGCGGTCGGCGCGACGGCGTTCTGATTTCGACCAAGACAAGCCTGCCGATGGGCGATGGGCCGAACGATGCCGGCTCTTCCCGTTTTCGGCTGTTGCGGGCGGTGGAAGATGCGCTGCTGCGGCTGAAGACCGATTATATCGATATCCTCCAGCTCCATGCCTTCGATGCCTTCACACCGGTTGAAGAAGTGCTGTCGACGCTCGATATACTCGTCCGCTCCGGCAAGGTCAGATATACCGGCGTTTCGAATTTTTCAGGCTGGCAGATCATGAAATCGCTCGCCGTTGCGGATCGTTATGGCTGGCCGCGTTATGTGGTCAATCAGGTCTATTATTCGCTGATTGGCCGTGACTACGAATGGGATCTGATGCCGCTCGGCGCCGATCAGGGTCTTGGCGCCATGGTCTGGAGCCCGCTTGGCTGGGGACGCCTCACCGGGAAAATCCGCCGCGGCACGCCGTTGCCCGAAGGGAGCCGCCTGCATGAGACCACCAGCTTCGGGCCGCCTGTGAATGACGAGCATCTCTTCCGCGTGATCGATGCGCTGGATGCCGTGGCGCAAGAAACCGGCAAGACCGTGCCGCAGGTCGCACTCAACTGGCTGCTACGGCGCCCCACCGTTTCCACGGTCATCATCGGCGCCCGCAACGAGGAACAGCTTCGCCAGAACCTCGGTGCGGTGGGATGGGAACTCACGCCTGCGCAGGTGGCAAGGCTGGACGAGGCGAGTGAGACGACGGCGCCCTATCCGCATTTCCCGTACCAGCGGCAGGCGGGTTTTGCGCAGCTTAATCCATCGACTGTGACGCACCAGAACGCGTCCTTTTGAGCGGGACGCGGTAGGGAGAGACGCGGCCCTGCCAAGCCCTGCCTTGAGCGGCCGGGCTTCCCCGCATCTTTTTGACAGGGCGAGCGGCTGGCAGACTTGCCTGGCGGCGGGTGATCTTACGGCAAGGAGGTTCAGACCGCCTTGCTTCCAGCGGTTTGTTCCGCCCGTCCAAAGATTATAAGCCAAATATCCGCTGGCACGTCGATTCCATGCCTGAAGACAGGCGATAGCTGTCCGTCGGAATACCGATATCGCGCCGCGCTTATCGCTGCTATCCGTCCTGCTTTCACCTTGACGGCGATCTCGCAACTTTTCTGCGCCTCGTGCGCCGGAACGAACTCCCTGCGTCTAATTGTCATATTTTGCATATAGTCCGCTGTCTCAACGTATTGTCCCGGAATATGCGCGACAATGGTGCGAGACCACAGGCGGTTCCCTTCCTTGTCCTCACCTGTCGACGCCCCGAACCTGCTCTGAAAGTCTGCAAGTGGCTTGCCTCGCCATTGTTCATCCAGCTTGCGGTATGGTGACAACATGGTGGTAACGAAACCATCATTCACTCCGTTGATCGCCGAAGATGTTGTATTCAACGGGGTGCATCCACACAGGAAAAGAGAACCGACAATAATAGTTGAGAATGATTTGGACATTGTCATTTAATTAAAAGTGGCCTCTCTAACGATCACGCGAAGACGACGTGGACATCCTCAATAAGAATGGAAAACTCGATGTCGCTGAGAACGACAGGATGATCCATCCGTAGCTATCCGGTGCAACGGCCGAGTGCGCGGCGAACGCCCGCGCCTACTCCTTCTGTGGACTATCTTTTAGTTTTCACTGAAGTTTATTCCTGGCAATCGACATCGCATCTTTCCAAATTTGACGCTGCGAAGGCCCTATGACGACTTGCTTCGTCTTATTTCAATCTCCGTGAGCCGATTATCAATTGGAAAACGGATGCTTTCGCAAGATCTCCTGCTGCTCAAGCTCCAACCGGTGGCGCCAGGCTGGATTGAGTTTTTCGATTTCGTCAAGGGCCTTGGGAAACCAAGCCTGCCGAGGATCTTTCATCTCGGAGGGCTGGTACATCCCGGCTCTGGAATTCGCACTACCTTGAAAAATCCAATACAGCAGTTCGTCTATTGAACAGGTCTCCCGCCTCTCCGTCTCCATATCTCGATCTGTTCCAACAAGCGCCATCCTCCCGTCATCATGGATTTCCAGATGGTAACCGCCAGCACCATTTGGACGCCTGCCAAATGGGAGACGGTCAACGTTTTGTCCCCATTTCTTGCGATAACGAATATACTCGTCTTCGATATTCTTGAATAAATCGGAAGCTGTTATTTCCATTTTTTTGCTTATGAACTTTTCTCGTCAAAAAAAACAGACTGCAGGAACAATCAAGCCGACAGCGCTCCGGCTATCGGAACTAGGTTTCGGTGCCTGGGTGTACGACCAGCTATTTTGTGAATTCTTGTGAAAGAAGTTTCATATTCTGAATAGCCCCAAGATTTGTAGACACCTTCTTTCCTAATTTTGAGGCAAGAAGAGCATCATGGGCAAATCGAATTTCAGCGAAGAGTTTAAGCG